>NZ_WAAS01000248.1:0-9406 GCF_008806585.1 Micromonospora sp. AMSO12t | reverse complement strand
GGGTCATTCGGCGGCTCGGAGGGCGGCGTGCAGCTCCTGGAGCGGGCGGACCTGCATGTCGCCCCGGATCCGCGCCTCGATGCCCATCACCGCCGCCGCCGCACCCGGCACCGTGGTGATGCACGGGATGTCCGCCGTGACGGCGGCGCTGCGGATCTCGTAGCCGTCCGAGCGGGCGCTCGCGCCCGAGCCCTGCGGAGTGTTGATCACCAGCGCCACGTCGCCGCCGAGGATCAGCGACACCGCGTCCTCGCCCCCGCCGGACTCGTAGTGCTTGCGGATCTGCTCGCAGGCGATGCCGTGCCGGCGCAGCACCTCCGCCGTGCCGGTGGTGGCGACGATCTCGAACCCCAGGTCGGCCAGGCGCTTGATCGGGAAGATCATGCCCCGCTTGTCCCGGTTGGCGACCGAGACGAAGATCTTCCCGGCGGTCGGCAGCGAGCCGTACGCGGCCGACTGCGACTTGGCGAAGGCGTGCCCGAAGGCGGTGTCGATGCCCATCACCTCGCCCGTGGACTTCATCTCCGGGCCGAGCAGCGAGTCCACGCCCTTACCGGTGGGGGTGCGGAACCGCTTGAACGGCAGCACCGCCTCCTTGACCGCGATCGGGGCGCCGGCCGGCAGCGAACCGCCGTCCCCGGTCGCCGGGAGCAGGCCCTCGGCGCGCAGCTCGGCGATGGTGGCGCCCAGCGCGATCCGGGCTGCCGCCTTCGCCAGCGGCACCGCCGTCGCCTTGGAGACGAAGGGCACCGTCCGGGAGGCGCGCGGGTTCGCCTCCAGCACGTAGAGCACGTCGTCCTTAAGCGCGTACTGCACGTTGAGCAGGCCCCGCACGCCGACGCCCCGGGCGATCGCCTCGGTGTAGCGGCGCACCTGGGCGACGTGCGAGCCCGCCAGGGTGATCGGCGGCAGCGCGCAGGACGAGTCGCCGGAGTGGATGCCGGCCTCCTCGATGTGCTCCATCACCCCGCCGAGGTAGACCTCCCCGTCCGCGTCGCAGAGCGCGTCCACGTCGATCTCGATGGCGTCGTCGAGGAAGCGGTCGACCAGCACCGGGTGGTCCGGCGAGATCTCGGTGGCCCGCCCGATGTAGTCACGCAGCGTGGCGTCGTCGTAGACGATCTCCATGCCCCGCCCGCCCAACACGTACGACGGCCGGACCAGCACCGGGTAGCCGATCTCGTCGGCGATCGCCTTCGCCTCGTCGTACGAGGTCGCCATGCCGTGCGCCGGCGCGCGCAGCCCGGCCCGGGCCAGCACCGCCCCGAACGCGCCCCGCTCCTCGGCCAGGTGGATCGACTCCGGCGAGGTGCCGACGACCGGCACGCCCGCGTCCTTCAGGCGCTGCGCCAGGCCCAGCGGGGTCTGCCCGCCGAGCTGGACGATCACCCCGACCACGCCCGGTCCGCCGGCCGCCCTGCCGGAGGAGTCCTCGGCGTGCCAGACCTCCAGCACGTCCTCGAAGGTCAGCGGCTCGAAGTAGAGCCGGTCGGCGGTGTCGTAGTCGGTGGAGACGGTCTCCGGGTTGCAGTTGACCATCACGGTCTCGAAACCGGCACCCGTGGCGGAACCCGCGCCTGCGGCGCCCTGGGCGGCAGCGCCGACCGGCGCGCTCCGCAACGCCTGTACCGCGTGCACGCACGAGTAGTCGAACTCGATGCCCTGGCCGATCCGGTTCGGCCCGGAACCCAGGATCATCACCTTCGGCCGGGCCGACGGCACGACCTCCGTCTCCTGGTCGTACGTCGAGTAGTGGTAGGGCGTGGTCGCCTCGAACTCGGCGGCGCAGGTGTCCACCGTCTTGTAGACCGGGCGGACGTCGAGGCGGTGCCGCAGCGTCCGTACGCCGTCCTCGGCGGCCAGCTCCGGACGCAGCGCGGCCAGCTGCCGGTCCGACAGGCCGGCCCGCTTGGCGCGGCGCAGCAGCTCGGCGTCGAGCACCGGGGCGTCCACGATCTCCGCGCGCAGCTCGACGAGGGCGGCGACCTGGTCCAGGAACCAGGGGTCGATCCCGCCGGACGCGGCGGTGACCTCGGCGATCGACGCGCCGAGGCGCAGCGCCCGCTCGACGGTGTAGAGCCGGCCGTCGTGCGGCATCCGCAGCGCGTCGAGGGTGTTCTCCTTCGTCGCGCCGGCCGGGTCGGGCAGCGTCCAGAACCCGCCCGCCTTCGTCTCCAGCGACCGCATCGCCTTGTTCAGCGCCTCGCTGAAGTTGCGGCCCAGGCTCATCGCCTCGCCGACGGACTTCATGGTGGTGGTCAGCTCCGGGTCGGCGCCCGGGAACTTCTCGAACGCGAACCGGGGGATCTTCACCACCACGTAGTCCAGGGTCGGCTCGAACGCCGCCGGGGTCTTCAGGGTGATGTCGTTGGGGATCTCGTCGAGGGTGTAGCCGATGGCCAGCTTCGCGGCGATCTTCGCGATCGGGAAGCCGGTGGCCTTCGAGGCCAGCGCCGACGACCGGGACACCCGGGGGTTCATCTCGATCACCACGATCCGGCCGTCGGCCGGGTTGACGGCGAACTGGATGTTGCAGCCGCCGGTGTCCACCCCGACCTCGCGCAGCACCGCGATACCCAGGTCGCGCAGCTGCTGGTACTCACGGTCGGTGAGCGTCATGGCCGGGGCGACAGTGACGCTGTCGCCGGTGTGCACGCCCATCGGGTCGACGTTCTCGATCGAGCAGACCACCACGACGTTGTCGTGCCGGTCGCGCATCAGTTCGAGCTCGTACTCCTTCCAGCCGAGCACGCTCTCCTCGATGAGCACCTCGTGCACCGGGCTGGCGGCCAGCCCGTCGCCGGCGATGCGGGCCAGGTCCTCCGGGGTGTGCGCCATGCCGGAGCCGAGGCCGCCCATGGTGAACGACGGCCGGATCACCACCGGCAGGCCCAGTTCGGCGACCGTCGCCTCGACCTCCGCCATCGAGTGGCAGACCCGGGAGCGGGGCACCAGGCCCGCCGGGTCGTCGACACCCAGGCGTACGCCGGCCTTGGCGACGATGTCCTTGAACAGCTGCCGGTCCTCGCCGCGGTTGATCGCCTCGATGTTGGCGCCGATCAGCTCCACGCCGTACTTGTCGAGCACGCCGGCCTCGTGCAGGGCGACCGCGGTGTTCAGCGCGGTCTGCCCGCCGAGGGTGGGCAGGATCGCGTCGGGGCGCTCCTTGGCGATCACCAGCTCGACGAACTCCGGGGTGATCGGCTCGACGTACGTGGCGTCGGCGAACTCGGGGTCCGTCATGATCGTCGCCGGGTTCGAGTTGACCAGGCTGACCCGGATCCCCTCGCTGCGCAACACCCGGCAGGCCTGGGTGCCGGAGTAGTCGAACTCGCAGGCCTGCCCGATCACGATCGGCCCGGAGCCGATCACCAGGATGTGCTTGAGATCGGTCCGCTTAGGCATGTGTGCGCCCCTCGCTCTGGGTCCGGCCCTCGATGAGCTCGGCGAAGCGGTCGAACAGGTAGTCCGCGTCGTGCGGGCCGGCCGCCGCCTCCGGGTGGTACTGGACGGTGAAGGCGGGCACGTCCTTCGCCCGCAGCCCCTCGACCACGTTGTCATTGAGGCAGACGTGTGACACCTGGACGCCACCGAACTCGGTCTCGATCACCTGGTCGGGGACGACCGCCCCGGCCACGGCGCCCGGCACCTGGACGGCGAAGCCGTGGTTGTGGCTGGTCACCTCGACCTTGCCGGTGACCCGGTCGAGCACCGGCTGGTTGATGCCCCGGTGGCCGTAGCCGAGCTTGTAGGTGCCGAAGCCGAGCGCCCGGCCGAGGATCTGGCTGCCGAAGCAGATGCCGAACAGCGGCACCCGCCGGCGCAGCACCTCCCGCGCCAGGGCCACCGGCGCGTCGGCGGTGGCCGGGTCGCCCGGGCCGGGCGAGAAGAAGACCGCGTCCGCGCCGGTGGCGAGCAGGTCGTCGATGGTGGAGCCGGCCGGGAGCACGTGCGTGGTGACGCCCCGCGCGGCGAGCCGGCGCGGGACGTTGCGCTTGATGCCCAGGTCCAGCGCGGCGACCGTGAACCGGTGCTCGCCCTCGGCCGCCACCACGTACGGCTTCTCGGTGGTGACCTCGGCGGAGAGGTCCGCGCCGACCATCTCCGGGGCCTGCCGCACCCGGGCCAGCAGCGCCCGCGGGTCGGTCTCGACGCTGGAGATGCCGACCCGCATGGCGCCGCGCTCGCGCAGGTGCCGGGTCAGCGCCCGGGTGTCCACGCCGCTGACGCCGACCACGCCCTCGGCGGTCAGCCGCTCCTCCAGCCCGCCGGTGGCGCGCCAGTTAGAGCCGATCCGGGCCGGGTCGCGGACCACGTAGCCGGCGACCCAGATGCGGCCCGACTCGTCGTCCTCGCCGTTGACGCCGGTGTTGCCGATGTGCGGGGCGGTCTGCACCACCACCTGACGGTGGTAGGACGGGTCGGTCAACGTCTCCTGGTAGCCGGTCATGCCGGTGTTGAAGACCGCCTCGCCGAAGGTCTCCCCGACGCTGCCGTACGCCTCACCGTGGAACGTGCGCCCGTCCTCCAGCACGAGGATCGCGGGCCTCCGCTTCGTCATAGAACAGCCTTTCCGTCCAGGACCGTCGGCTCGCCGCGCAGGAAGGTCGCCACGATGCGACCCGGCAGCGTCATGCGGGCGTACGGGGTGTTGCGGCTACGGCTGGCCAGCTCCGCCGGCTCGATGGTGCGGCGGGCGGCCGGGTCGACCAGGGTCAGGTTCGCCGGCACGCCGGGCGCCGGGTCGAGGCCGTGCCCCTCCAGCCCGGCGATCCGGGCCGGGGTGCGCGACATCCGCTCGGCGATCAGGTCCCACTGCGGGCCGAGCACGTCGAGGGCGATCGACAGCGCCGTCTCCAGGCCGAGCATGCCCGGCCGGGCGTACGCCCACTCGCACTCCTTGTCCTCCACCGCGTGCGGGGCGTGGTCGGTGGCGACGATGTCGATCACGCCCTCGAGCAGGGCCGCCCGCAGCGCGGCGACGTCGGCCGCGGTGCGCAGCGGCGGGTTGACCTTGTAGACCGGGTCGTAGGTCTCGGCCCGGGAGTCGGTGAGCAGCAGGTGGTGCGGGGTGACCTCGGCGGTGACCCGGACGCCCCGGGCCTTGGCCTGGCGCAGCACCTCCACGCTGCCGGCGGTGGAGACGTGGCACACGTGCAGGCGGCTGCCGACGTGCTCGGCGAGCAGCACGTCCCGGGCGATGATCGCCTCCTCGGCGACCGCCGGCCAGCCGGTCAGGCCGAGCCGGGTCGAGACCTCGCCCTCGTGCATCTGCGCGCCCTCGGTGAGCCGGGGCTCCTCGGCGTGCTGGGCGATGATCCCGTCGAACGCCTTCACGTACTCCAGCGCCCGGCGCATCAGCCTCGGGTCGGCGACGCAGTGCCCGTCGTCGGAGAAGATCCGTACCCGGGCCGCCGAGTCGGCCATCGCGCCCAGCTCGGCGAGGTGCTCGCCGGCCAGGCCGACGGTGACCGCCCCGATCGGCTGCACGTCCACCAGCCCGGCCTCCCGGCCGAGGCGCCAGACCTGCTCGACCACGCCGGCGGTGTCGGCCACCGGCGAGGTGTTGGCCATCGCGCAGACCGCGGTGTAGCCACCGAGCGCCGCCGCCCGGGACCCGGACTCGACGGTCTCGGCGTCCTCCCGGCCGGGCTCGCGCAGGTGGGTGTGCAGGTCGACGAGGCCGGGCAGCGCGACCAGCCCGGTGCCGTCGACGACGGTCGCCTCCGGCGCGTCCAGCCCTGCGCCGACGGCCGCGACGACGCCGTCGCGGATCAGCACGTCGGTCGGCGCGGCGCCGACGACGCTGACGTTGGAGATCAGGTACGAGCTCACCGGTTGTTCCCCCCGAGCAGCAGATAGAGGACGGCCATCCGCACGGAGACCCCGTTGGCGACCTGTTCGACGATGGTGGAGCGGGGCGAGTCGGCCACCTCGGGCGTGATCTCCATCCCCCGGTTCATCGGTCCGGGGTGCATGACGATCGCGTGCTCGGGCAGCCGGCGCATCCGCGGGCCGTCCAGGCCGTAGCGGCGGGCGTACTCGCGGGCGGACGGGAAGTAGGAGGCGTTCATCCGCTCGCGCTGCACCCGCAGCATCATCACCACGTCCGACTGCGGCAGCACCGCGTCGAGGTCGTAGGAGACGTCGGTGCCGGGCGCGAGCGCCTGCGCGATGTGGACGGGGATCAGCGTCGGCGGCCCGACCAGGGTCACCTTGGCGCCGAGCGTGGACAGCAGCAGGACGTTCGAGCGGGCCACCCGGCTGTGCAGGACGTCCCCGACGACCGCGACCGACAGGCCGGCCAGCCGCCCCAGCCGGGAGCGCATCGTGTACGCGTCGAGCAGCGCCTGGGTCGGGTGCTCGTGGGTGCCGTCGCCGGCGTTGACCACCGAGCCGTCGACCCAGTCGGCGAGCCGGTGCGGGGCGCCGGAGGCGGGGTGCCGGACGACCACGGCGTCTGCCCCCATCGCCTGGAGGGTCAGCGCGGTGTCCTTCAGGCTCTCGCCCTTGGTCACGCTGGAGCCCTTGGCCGAAAAGTTGATCACGTCGGCGCTGAGCCGCTTCGCCGCCGCCTCGAAGGAGATCCGGGTGCGGGTGGAGTCCTCGTAGAAGAGGTTCACCACGGTGCGCCCGCGCAGCGCGGGGAGCTTCTTCACCTCCCGGCCGGCGACCGTGGCCATCTCGGCGGCCGTGTCCAGGATCTCGGTGGCGGTGGCGGCGTCCAGGTCGGCACCGGAGAGCAGGTGCCTGATCATGAGGGGGTCCCCCCGTACAACCTGACCTCGTCGGTGCCGTCGGTCTCCGCGAGGGTGACCTTCACGCTCTCCGCCAGGGACGTCGGGATGTTCTTGCCGACGTAGTCGGCGCGGATCGGCAGCTCGCGGTGGCCGCGGTCGACCAGGACGGCGAGCTGGACGGACGCCGGCCGCCCGACGTCGTTGAGCGCGTCGAGCGCGGCCCGCACCGTGCGGCCGGAGAAGAGCACGTCGTCGACGAGGACGACCCGCTTGCCGTCGATGCCGCCGGGCGGCACCTGGGTCGGCCCGACCGCGCGGGTGGCGTGCCGGCGCAGGTCGTCGCGGTAGAGGGTGATGTCGAGCACGCCGACCGGGACGGTCACGTCCTCGAAGGTGCTGATCCGGGCGGCGAGCCGCTTCGCGAGCGGGGCGCCCCGGGTGGGGATGCCCAGCAGCACCGTGTTCGCGGCGCCCTGGGTCTTCTCCAGGATCTGGTGGGCGATGCGGTCGACCACGCGCTGGACGTCGGCGCTGGCGAGGATCACCTTCACCGAGGGTTGTCGCGGCGGCGACGGCTGGGCAGCAGGTGGGTAGGCCACGGCGGACCTCCTTCCCCGCCTCACGGGACGGGTCGTTAAAGGACGTCGGATGCCGGTACCGGGACGCGAGCGGCCCGGACCGGGGCTTCCCGCCACGTTACCAGTGGTCACCGCACTGACCGTCGCCGGCCACTGACCCCCTGGTCAGCCCGGCGAAATGGGGACAACTCCCCCGGTGATCCCAACGGTAAGGTCACGACCACTTGACCAGTTGTACCAATCCCCGTACCGTCACGCTCCGTAGCGACCCCTGGGAGAACCCCGAGCAGCACTGGGAGTGTTTAATGCCCTCTGAATACGCCAAGTCTCTGGGCGCCCGCCTGCGCTCCATCCGTCAGCAGCAGGGCCTGTCCCTGCAGGGCGTGGAGGAGAAGTCGAACGGGCGGTGGAAGGCGGTGGTGGTCGGCTCCTACGAGCGCGGCGACCGCGCCGTCACGGTGTCGCGCCTGGCCGAGCTTGCCGACTTCTACCGTGTTCCCGTCTCGGAGCTGCTGCCCGACGGCAGCGGGGTTCGCCACGAGCCCACCAGCAAGATCGTCCTCGACCTGGAGCGGCTCTACGACGAGGCCTCCGAGGACCTCGCCTACGTCGCCCGGTACGCGCGTGCGATCCAGCAGCAGCGCGGTGACTACAACGGCCGCGTGCTCTCCATCCGCGCCGACGACCTGCGCGCGCTCGCGATCGTGTACGACGCCTCGCCGTCCGGCCTGATCGAGCGGCTCACCGAGCACGGCGTGCTGGTCGCCGACCCGCGGGCGTTCTTCGCCAGCTGACCAGAAACGCGAGAGGGGCCCGTGCCGTCCGGCACGGGCCCCTCTCGTCGTCGTTCGTGTCGCGTCCCGCCTGTTGAGCAGGCCGGCTGTGACGCACGCCCGGGTGTGACGTGCGCCGCGTCAGCGGGTGGCGTACTCGGCGATGCGGCCGAGGATGCCGTTGAGGAAGCGCGGCGAGTCGTCGGTCGACATCTGCCGGGCCAGTTCGACGGCCTCGCTGATGGCCACCGCGTCGTCGATCTCGTCGACGTAGAGCAGCTCGTAGACCGCGATCCGGGCGAGGTTGCGGTCGACCGCCGGCATCCGGTCCAGCGTCCACCCCTCGGCGTAGCTGGCGATCACCTCGTCGATCCGGTCGAGGTGGGCGGCGACGCCCTCGACGAGGCTCACCGCGTATCCCAGGTGCTCGGGTCGGGGCTTCTCGATCCGCTCGATGTAGCCGGCGAGCACCTCGACCGGCGGGCGGTCCCGCAGGTCGGCCTCGAAGAGCACGTCCAGCGCCCGCTTACGCGCCTTGCGGCGCGCAGGCATCTGCTGCTTGGGACCCTCGGCCATCAGGCGCGGCCGAGGTAACGGCCGTCGCGGGTGTCGACCTTGATCTTCTCGCCGGTGGTGATGAAGAGCGGCACCTGGACCGTCGCGTCGGTCTCGACGGTGGCCGGCTTGTTGCCGCCGGTCGACCGGTCGCCCTGCAGGCCCGGCTCGGTGTAGGTGACCTCCAGCACGACGCTGGTCGGAAGCTCGATGTAGAGCGGGACACCCTCGTGGGTGGCCACGGTCGCCTCAGCCTCGGGCAGCAGGTAGTTCGCCGCGTCACCGACGGTGGCACCCGGCACGTTGATCTGGTCGAACGTCTCCAGGTCCATGAAGACGTAGTCCTCGCCGTCGGCGTAGAGGTACTGCATGGTGCGCTTGTCCACGGTCGCGGTCTCGACCTTGGTGCCCGCGTTGAAGGTCTTGTCGACCACCTTGCCGGACAGCACGTTCTTCAGCGTGGTACGCACGAACGCACCACCCTTACCGGGCTTGACGTGCTGGAACTCGACGACGGCCCAAAGCTCTCCGTCGAGGTTGAGTACCAGGCCGTTCTTCAGGTCGTTGGTGGTGGCCATTTCCTGCCTTGATCATCAATTGGCGGACAGACCTGGCAAGTCTACTAGTTGCGTCGAACGCCGCTGTCCGCCGCTTCCCGCCGCCCTTCCACCTCCCTTCCGCCACTCTCCCGCCGCCCGCTCGCCGCCCGCTCGCGACGCCTTCCGCCGCGCCCCACCGTTCTCCGCCGCCGCCGCTGCCG
>NZ_WAAS01000247.1:0-9518 GCF_008806585.1 Micromonospora sp. AMSO12t | reverse complement strand
CGGGTGCGGCACCGACCGAGCGGGAGCCAGTCAGGTCGTCAGTGAGCTCGCAGAACGTGCTCAAGCCGCTGCTCGAGTCGGCTGCGAGCGAGGTCGTCACTGATGCTTAGTCCAGAGTCGCGCCATGGCTGGACGACTTTCACCGGGTCCGGCAGGTAGCCGACAATGTCCATGACGTTCCAGTACCGGCACCCGTCCTCGTCGTGACGGTCATCAGCCCGGCGACGGTACGCGTTCGTGAATCTGGCTCCAGCCTCAACGCCGTGCAACATCGCGAGGTAGGTCGCGGCATGTGCCACGTCCAGGGTCGCCGGTCCCCACGATGTCTCGACCCAGTCCACGACGCCGCTGACACGCCCCTGCGACCACAGCAGATTCCCCAGATGAAAATCTCGGTGCAGGAACGTACCGGCATAGGCCGGTACGGGTTGGTCCAGCAACTCGAACGCCTGATGCCAGAGCTGTCGCCGCTGCGCCCACGGCGGCACGACTCGTTTGTCCGGCGCCGCCCAGGACTGGTACTGCCGTGGCCTGTCCCGGCCGGGCGCGAATTGGTGGATGCTGACGAGGACCTGCGCCATCGCCTCCAGGATGCCGTCCGCGGCAGAGGTCAGGCACAGACGCCCGGGCAGCCAGGACATGAGGTGTGCCGGTGCCCCGGCGGAGTCCCCGGACAGATCGAGGGCGACACTTCGAGGCGCTGGGATCGATGACCGTTGCAGTTGGTGCTGGACAGCCGCCTCCCTGGAAAGCAGCCCGGCAGCGTGTCGGCGCCACGGCTCCTTCGTCATCAGTCGGAGTACAGCCTGTTCGCCGTCGTGTCCGGTCAGGCCAAGCATGGTGGACGTGCAACCACCCGTGAGGCGCCGCACCCTGGTGATCCGACGCTGCCAAGCCGACTCGACCCAGCGAATCTCGCGCTCGGTCGCACTGCCCACGAGTACCACTCTGTCATCGGCGCTTCCGGGCGCGTGCCGGGGTGCCGGTCCACGCTCACGCCAGGCTCTTGACCTGAACCGACGTTGAGGTTCTACCTTCGTTCCCAATGGTTCCGTCCTCGGCGAAGGAGATCACATGACGACGCTGCAACTGTCCGACGCAGAACTCGCGGGCCAACCGGCCGCCTACTGGACAGGCGTCGCCTACGAATCCCTCATCGCTTTCACCCGAGCCCGGCATGCCGAACTCGGGTTCACTCAGCCCCAGTTCTGGCTGCTGCGGAACCTCTCCAGGAACGACCTCCTGCCCGACGGCGGCGGGATGACACTTCCTGAGCTCCGACGGGCGATGAGCTCGTATCTCAGGGCCGAAGACGATCTGGACGTCGAGGCGGAGGCTCTGCTGGAGCGCGGGTGGCTGACCCGCGACGAGGAAGAAAGACTGTGGATCACCGCAGCCGGAGAAGACGCCCGAGTCAGCCTCAAACAGCACGCGCCGGCAATCCGGGCCCGCATCCACAAGGGCATCGACGACGCGGACTACGTCGCGACCCTCAAGGTTCTCCGGCAGTTGATCCTGAACACCGGTGGCGCGGCATAGCGCGCCCAGCCTGGTCAGTCCAGCTCTGTAACGTGAGGCCATGCCCCTTGACCCGGTAGCACACAACCGCACCGCCTGGGACCGGCAGGTCGAGCAGGGCAACGAGTGGTCACGCCCCGTCTCCAGCGAGACGATCGCCAGGGCGCGGGCCGGTGACTGGTCGGTCGTCCTGATCGGCTACCAGCCCGTCGACCGTTCCTGGTTCCCCACCGACCTCGCGGGCACGGACGTCCTGTGTCTGGCCTCGGGCGGCGGGCAGCAGGGCCCGACGCTGGCCGCTGCGGGGGCCCGGGTCACCGTCTTCGACAACTCGCCCCGTCAACTCGAACAGGACGAGTCGGTCGCCCGGCGGGACGGCCTGGAGCTGCGTACCGTCCTCGGGGACATGCGCGACCTGTCGGCGTTCCCGGACTCCTCGTTCGACCTGGTCTTCCACCCCGTGTCGAACCTGTTCGTGCCCGAGCTCGCGCCGGTGTGGCGGGAGTGCTTCCGGGTGCTGCGACCGGGCGGGACGCTGCTGTCCGGCTTCCTCAACCCGGACGTCTTCCTCTTCGACAGCGAGGCGCTGGACCAGCGCGGCGAACTGGTGGTGCGCCACCGGCTGCCGTACAGCGACCTGACCCACGTCCCGGCGGCGGAGCGCGAACGCCTGTGGGGCGCGGACGCACCGCTGGAGTACAGCCACACGATGACCGCGCAGATCGGTGGTCAGCTCGCCGCCGGCTTCGTCATCGTCGGATTCGAGGAGGCGCCGCACCACTCCGACGCCACCGCCGGATGGCTGCCCGGCTACTTCGCCACCCGGGCGGTGAAGCCGTGACGGCGGGCGGCTGACAGGCGTGCCGTGGCATGGCTGACCCGACTCGCGGGCCAGCCAGGCGCCCGGGCGCCCGCAGGTGGCAAATCCCTTGCCGGCCGGACTGCCAACTGCGACGCTCCGCCGATGATCGACAAGCCTGGTGTCGACGAGCGGCTCCTGGCGGCTGAGGTGGCCGCCGCCTGGGCCATGACCATCGTCGACCTCGTGTTCATGCCGGTCGGGCTCGACGGGCACGCATGGGCGTACCGGGTGGACGCGTCCGACGGCGAGCGATACTTCCTGAAGCTGCGCCGCGGCACGTTCACCCGGGCGGCCGTCCTGCTGCCCGGGTTCCTCAAGGCGCAGGGCGTCGGGCAGGTCGTGGCACCCATCGACCTGCCGGACGGCGGAGCCTGTCACGGCTTCGGGGAGTACCAGCTGCTGCTCTACCCGTTCCACGACGGCGGCAGCCTGTGGCGGCGCGGCCTCACCGACCGCCAGTGGAGCGAGTACGGCGAGTTCCTGGGTCGCCTGCACGCCGTCACGCCGAGCGCAGACCTCGCCGCCGTCCTGCCGGTCGAGACCTACCGATCGGACGCTGGCGAGCGGCTGCGGGCCCTCGGCGGACAGGCTGCGACGAGCGAGGTCCTCGGCGCGTTCTGGGACCGGTACGGCGCCGCGCTGCACCGGTTGGCGGAGACGGTCGACGAGCTGGCCTCCCGCGTGACGCACGCTCGACACGTCATCTGCCACGCCGACATCCATCCCGGCAACCTGATCGCTGACGACGACGGTCCCCTGCACGTCGTGGACTGGGACGCGCCGATCCTCGCGCCACGCGAGCGGGACCTGATGTTCATCCACAGCCAGGACTTCGGCGACCACCCGATCGACGCGCACCGCGCCGAACTCTTCCGCCGAGGCTACGGGCCGCTGGAACCGGACCAGACCTTGCTGAGCTACTACCGCAGCGAGCGGCACCTCGACGACGTCGCTGCATTTCTGCGTAGCGTCCTCAACCCCGAGGCCAGTCCGGAATCTCGCGCCAACGACCAGTACTGGCTCACCCGCATCGCCGAGACCGTCGCCGACCCCGGCTACAAGCCCTGACCCTGGCTGCCGTTTGCTGCACTCCGCTGCCGTACAAGATCGGAAAAGGCCGTCTCCGACGGGCGGAAACGGCCTTGAGCTGGGTGGAGTTGAGGGGATTCGAACCCCTGACCCCCTCGATGCGAACGAGGTGCGCTACCGGACTGCGCCACAACCCCTCCGCCGGCGGACCGGCATCGGTCCCACCCGGCTTTCACCGGGCGGGCCGGCGCCAAGGCTAACAGGTTCACCGCCCCCGCCGCGAATCCACCCCCCGCGCGCCGAGATCTTGGCACGAAACGGCCCCTCCGGGGGCCGCCAGCCACCAAGATCTCGAAGAAGGACCCCAGGCAGGCGGCGGAGGGGAGCCGATCGGCGCGAAAGTCGGTGGACATCGCGGGCGGTGGTGGGAAACGTGGGGCGTATGCGACAGGAAGACGTCTGGGACGACGACACCGCCCGCCGCTACGACACCCCGGGCACCGGCATGTTCGCCCCCGAGGTGCTGGGGCCGACCGTGGATCGCCTGGCCGAGCTGGCCGGCGGCGGGGCGGCGCTCGAATTCGCCGTCGGCACCGGCCGGGTGGCCGTTCCGCTCGCCGCGCGCGGGGTGCCGGTCAGCGGCATCGAGCTGTCCCGTCCGATGGTGGAGCGGCTGCGGACGAAGGTGGATGAGGCGACCGTTCCGGTGGTGATCGGTGACATGGCGACCGCCACCGCCCCGGGCGAGTTCTCGCTGGTCTACCTCGTCTACAACACGATCTCGAACCTGCTCACCCAGTCCGAGCAGGTGGCCTGCTTCCGCAACGCCGCCCGCCACCTCGCCCCGGGCGGCCGGTTCGTGATCGAGTTGTGGGTGCCGGAGCTGCGCAAGCTCCCACCGGGCCTGGAGGCGACGGTCTGGTCGTCCGAGCCGGGGTACATCGGCCTCGACACCTACGACGTGCTGCGCCAGCAGGTCGTGTCGCACCACTTCCGGTTCGACGAGAGCACGCACGCCCAGCTGTTCCGGTCGCCGCACCGCTACATCTGGCCGGCGGAGCTGGACCTCATGGGTCAGCTGGCCGGGTTCGAGCTGGAGAGCCGGCACGCGGACTGGTCCGGCGCCGAGTTCACCGCCGACTCGCGGTCGCACGTGTCCGTCTACCGCCTGCCAGCCACGAGCTGACGTGGCCGGTCAGGCCGAGTGGGAGCCGCGGCCGGACTGGTAGGGGCGACCGCGCAGGCCACCCGAGCGGCGGTAGGAGACCGAGCCGCCGTTGGCCGCCGCCGGCAGGTCCGCCGGGCGGTCCAGGCCCATCGCGGCACGGCGTACCACCTCGCGCTGGGCCGCCAGGCGGCGCTGCGCCTCGCGGCGGGCCGCCGCCCGGCGGGCCTGCTCCCGCCGCACCTCGGCCTGCCGGGCGGCCAGCCACGCCGCCTCGCGGGCCTGCGCCCGCCGCCGCCGGCGATCCGCCAGCGCCAGCCGCCGCAGGTGTACGACGTACGCGACCAGCAGCGCGGCGGTGACCCCGAAACTGATCCAGAAGCCGGGGCTGACCACGATCACGCCGATGAGCTCGACGAAGTTCAGCAGCAGCAGCGCGGCGAGCACCCGACGGCGGCGGTAGACGGCGGGGGTGTGCTGTCGGCGGGGCGGCGGCCGGCGGCGGCCCTTGCGGGGGGCCGGCGGCACGGCGCGCAGCCGCTTCGACCGGCGCGTGGCGGGGGGCGCGGAGACCGGCGCGGAGAGCCCGCCCGTGTTCGCGTCTTCACTTAGGGTGATGACGAGGCTGCGGGGCAGGTGCACCGGGCGGCGCCCCGGCACAGTGCGGCGCCGCCGGCGGCGCTGGAGCACCCGCGCCGTCGACTGCGCCCGCTCCGCCACCAGCCGCTCGGTGGCGTCGTACCGGCGAACCAGCGCCGGGGCGAGAGCGAGCAGACCGGCGGCGGCGAGGACGGCGAGGAGCACCGAGGTCGGCACCCTCACCCCTCCCGTCACCGAATTCGGAGCAACCGCCGCCCGGCCGCAGGATCTTCCACCGATGGTGGTCGGGTGCGCGGATCGTACGGGTGGAGCAGCGCTTGCCACAGCTTGCAGTTACTTGAGGTTACGGGCCGTGGACGCGGATGCTGACACGCCGCGCCGATCCCGTGCGTGGGACGCCTCACCCCGTGGTGGCGCGGAGCCGGTGCCAGCGGGCCAGCAGCCCACCCTCGGCCGCGACCTCCTCGCTGGTCATCGCGTATCCGATATGGTCCCGCCACGCACCGTCGATGTGCATGTAGCGCACGTGGTACGACTCCTCGCGGAAGCCCAGCTTCTCCACCACCCGCCGGGACGGCCGGTTCTCGGGGCGGATGTTCACCTCGACCCGGTGCAGCCCCACGCTGAAGGCATGGTCGACCGCGAGCGCCAGCGCCGTGGGGATGACGCCGCGACCGGCCACCCGGGAGTCCACCCAGTAGCCCACGTACGCCGAGCAGAACGCCCGCCGCACGATGCTGCCCACGTTGAGGTGGCCGACCAGCCGATCCCGGCCGTCCTCGCGCAGGCAGACGGCGAACGGCATCCCCTCGCCGGTGCGCGCCGACCGGCGCTGGTCGCGGTAGACCCAGCGGAACGCGGCCGGCGAGTTCAGCTCGTGCCAGCTTCCCGGCACGGACGACTCCCACGGCGCGAGCCACTCCCGGTTGGCGCGGCGCACCTCGGCCCAGGCGGCGGCGTCCGAACGCCGGTAGGGCCGCAGCAGCACCGGCCCGTCGGCCAGCACCGCCGGCCACCCCGGCGCCCGCCCGACCCCGAACAGACTCACGGAACAGACCTTCCGCTCACGACCGACGAAACCAGAGCCCGGACGGCACTCACCGGGCCGACCTTCCGTTCACGACCGACGAAACCGAATCTCGGACGGCGCTCACCGGCGCCGGTCCAGCAGGAGGACGTCCACAGTGGATCCGGCCGCCGCGGTGGTCACTCGCTCGCCGAGCACCATCAGCCCGTTCGCCTCGGCCAGCCCGGAGAGGGTGTACGGGCCACCGTTGAGCGGCTGCACCGTGTAGCCGCCGCCGCGCCGCTCGGCGACGTGCGCGGGGCGGAACTCGCGCAGCCCCACCGGGGACGAGATCGTCTCCAGCAGGTGGGCGCGGACGCTGGGCCGGAACACCGGTTCCGCCCCGGCCAGCAGGTTGATCGCCGGGCGGGCCAGCACCTCGAAGCCGATCAGGGCGGAGCCCGTGTCGCCGGGCAGGCAGACCACCGGCACCTCCTCGGCGCCGACCGTGCCGAAACCGAGCGAGGTGCCGGGGTAGAGCGCGACCTCGGTGAAGGTGACCGGGCCGGCCCGGCTGCCCTCCCGCCGGGAGAGGATCCGCCGCACCATGTCGCCCGGCCCGGTGCCGGTCCCACCCGTGGTGATGATCAGGTCGGCGCGCAGCGTCTGGTCCTCCAGCAGCCCGCGCAGCCCCTCCGGATCGTCGTCGCAGATGCCCACCCGGTACGCCAGGGCGCCCACCTCGGCCGCGGCGGCGGTCAGCGCGTGCGAGTTGGCGTCGACCGTCTGGCCGGGCTGGCTGCCCCGGCCCACGTCGACCAGCTCGTCGCCGGTGGCCACGATCACCACGCGGGGGCTGGGCCGGACCACGACGTGCCCGATGCCGGTGGCGGCGAAGACCGCCACCAGCGCCGGCGACACGTAGGTGCCGGCCCGGGCCAGCAGGGTGCCGGCGGGCAGTTCCTCGCCGGCCCGGCGCACCCCGTACCCGCGTTTGGGCACGCGGAAGATCTCCACGGCGGCCATGCCCTGGTCGGTCCACTCGACCGGGACGACCACGTCCGCGGCGAGCGGAAGCGGCGCCCCGGCGGCGACGGAGAAGCAGGCGCCCGGGGTGAGCCGGACCGGCCGCCAGCTCGCCGCGCCGAGGTCGCCGACGACGTTGAGCCGGACGTTGCGCCCGCCCGGCCCGCCGGACTGGCTCGGGACGTAGCCCACGCCCCGACCGCCTCCGGAGATGTCCTCCCAGCGGGCGGCGTACCCGTCCACGGCCGACTGGTCGAAGGCCGGGAAGGAGTGCGGCGCGACGACGTCCTCGGCGAGGACGTTGCCGTGCGCCTGGGTGAGGTCGAGGTCGAGCGGAGGCAGCGCGCGTAACCTGCGCAGCACGCTGCCCAGGTAGTCGGCGAGCGGCGTCAACTCGTTCGCGGCCGCCTCGGCGTCGGCCGACGCTGTCATGTACCAGTCACGCCCGACGCGTCGGAGTTGACGAACTCGGCCAGCCACTTGCGGAACTCGGCGCCGAGGTCGTCGCGCTCGGCGGCGATCTGCACCACGGTCTGGAGGTAGCCCAGCGGCATGCCGGTGTCGTAGCGGGTGCCCCGGTAGACGATTGCGTGCACCGGGGTGCCCTCGCTGCGCAGCAGCTCCATGGCGTCGGTCAGCTGGATCTCCCCGCCGCTGCCCGGCTCCGTCCGCCGGATCGCGTCGAAGATGCTGCTCGGCAGCACGTAGCGGCCCAGCACCGCGAGGTTGCTGGGCGCGTCCTCCGGCTTGGGCTTCTCCACCATGCCGGTGACCCGGACGACCTCGCCGATGTAGGTCAGCTCCGCCTCGGCCGGCTCCACCGAGGCGATGCCGTAGCGCTTCGTCTCGGCCGGGTCGACCTCGAAGAAGGCCAGCACCACGCCGCCGGTGCGCGCCTGGAGCTCCAGCATGGCGGGCAGCAGCGGCTCGGCCGGCTTGACGAACTCGTCGCCCAGCAGCACCGCGAAGGGCTGGTCGCCGACGTGCGACTCGGCGTAGCCGACGGCGTGGCCCAGGCCGAGCTGCTCGGGCTGCCGGCAGGTGTAGATCTCGGCCAGCTCGCTGGGGCCGCGCACGGCGGCCAGCCGCTCGGCGTCGCCCTTCGCCTCCAGCCGCGCCTCCAGGTCGGGGCGGCGGTCGAAGTGGTCCACCATCGACGTCTTGCCCCGCCCGGTGATCAGCAGGACGTCGCCGATGCCGGCCTGGGTGGCCTCCTCGACGATGTACTGCAGCACCGGCCGGTCGACCACCGGAAGCAGCTCCTTGGGCACCGCCTTCGTGGCCGGCAGGAACCGGGTGGCCAGACCGGCGGCCGGGATGACGGCCTTGACCGCACGGGAGCGACCGGTTGCGGCGGTCGCCGATGAGGGGTTCGCTGAGTGCTCCGACATGTCGCGAGACTATCGGCCACGGCTCTGTCGTGGAGGGTGAGGACCGGAAGACGCGCCGCCGCAGGGACCCGGCCGCACCGGGTCGGGCGCGCCCGGAGCGCTCCCCGGGGCGGCGTCGGCCGGATCGGCCGGTTCGGGGCGGACCCGCACCGGCTGGCGGGGAGCGCCGGCGCGCGGCAGACCGTCCTCGGGGGTGGCCGCCGCGGCCGGGACGGGGATCTCCCGCGCCGGCGGTCCGGCCCGCTCCTCGGCGATGCGCCAGGTGTCCCGGCCGGCCGCCTTGGCGGCGTAGAGGGCGTCGTCGGCGGCGTCCAGCACCTGCTGGCCGGTGCTGCCGTGGTCGGGGTGCACGGCGATGCCGACGGAGACGGTGACGCCGATGGCCACGGCCGCCCCGCCGTGCCCGTCGGCGGCGATCGGGGCGTCCCGGATCGCCGCGCCGAGCCGCTCCGCGACGATCGCCGCGCCCCGGGCGTCGGTCTCCGGCAGCAGCAGCACGAACTCCTCGCCGCCCTGCCGGAAGGCGAGGTCGACCTCGCGGATCTCGCCGCGCACCCGGCGGGCGAACTCGGCCAGCACGGCGTCCCCCGCCGCGTGCCCGTACGTGTCGTTGACGGTCTTGAACCGGTCCAGGTCGAGGGCGAGGACGCTGAGCATCCGGCCGAACCGGCTCGCCCGCTCGACCTCCCGGCGGATCGACTCCTTCAGGTAGCGGTAGTTCCACAGCCCGGTGAGCGGGTCGGTCAGCGAGAGCCGCTGCGCCTCCTCGTGCACCCGGACGTTGTCCACCGCCACCGCGGCGTGGCCGGCGAAGGTGCGCAGGGTGACGAGGTCGTCGTCGTCGAACTCGTCCGCTCCGAGCCGGTCGTAGAGGGCCAGCACACCGAGCGCCCCGGCGGGGGCGGCCGGCTCCGCCCCGGG
>NZ_WAAS01000246.1:0-9524 GCF_008806585.1 Micromonospora sp. AMSO12t | reverse complement strand
CGGGGTCCGGCCGCACGACAGCGCCGACCGGCCCGCCGACCCCTTCGGTACGCCGAACGCCGGCGGCGCGGCACCCGGCTACGGGCCCGCCCCGACCGCCGCGCCCACGTCGGGCGGCGCGTTCCCGTCGGCATTCCCCCCACCCCTGCAGCAGCCCGGTCCCTGGGACCAGGGCGGCCCGGAGCAGGAGCAGAACCGCTTCGACTCGTTCAAGCCGATCGCGGAGCCGAAGACCGAGCCGGCCCCCACGCCCAAGATCCGCAACGGCCGGGTGCTCGCCGCGGTGCTCGTCGCGGCGGTGCTCATCCTGGCGGTGCCGCTGGGGCTGCTCATGCTGCTCGGCAAGGTCGGCGGCGACGACCCGGCCCCGGCGTTCGACCCGGCGGTCGGCAGCTGCGTGAAGAAGTCGGGCGAGACGGCGGCGGCGGCGGAGTGCGGCGAGGCGGGCGCCTTCACCGTGGTCTCCAAGGTGGACGCGAAGGACAAGTGCGCCGACCCGACCCAGCCGCACGTGGTGCTCAAGGGCGGCGGGGCGAACCGCGTGCTCTGCCTCAAGCCGGCGGGCCAGTAGCAGACGAAGACGACGGCGGGGCCACGGGAGACCGTGGCCCCGCCGTCGTCTCTCCGGCCGGCAGCGCCGTGGAACGGCTGCGGAAAACGGCAGTGACCGTGGTACGGAAACGGAAAGCGCCCGCCCCGGAGATCAGGGACGGGCGCTTTCGGGGTCTGGTGGTTCAGGACTGATCGGCGACCTGCGCGACGAAGACCCGCCAGGCGGCCGGGGCGAAGAGAAGGGCCGGGCCGGTCGGATCCTTCGAGTCCCGGACTCCTACGACGCCGGGAAGGTTGTCGGCCACCTCGACGCAGTCGCCGCCGTTGCCACCGCTCTTCGTGCTCTTGCGCCACTGCGCGCCGGTCAGGTCCATGATGCCGCCGCTTCTCTGAGAAGTTCCAAGGAGCGCCCTCGGGGAAGAGCCTCGCCCCGTATGCGTTCCCACCGGTGCTCCAGCGTAGCAATGTCGGATGTTTGGTCGACTATTTGTGCGCGCGCTTGGCTATCGACGTGCGCCACCCGCGTCCCGTCGGGAAGTTCGGCGAGCGTGAACGGTCCGTCGAGGCCTGGATAAGTCGCTGTCTCACGTGGCACGACGTGGAGTTGAACGTTCGGCATCTCGGCACACCGCACCAAATGGGCTAGCTGCTCGGCCATGAGTCTCCGGTCTCCTGCTGCGGGACGACGGATGATCCCCTCGTCGAGCACCGCGACGAACAGGGGTCCTCGTTCACGAGTCAGGATCCCCTGACGGGCGACACGCGCCGCGACCAACTCACCCACCTCGTCTTTGGCTAGCGGCTGGCCGGTGAACGTGGCCCGCGCATAAGCCTCGGTCTGAAGGAGGCCCGGCACCCAGGCGAGCTGGAACGCCCGTAGGGCTACCGCCTCACGCTCGATGTCGACCCACGGTCTGAACCACACAGGTTCCCGGCGGTTCAGCGTGTCCGGCCAGAGTTCCGACACGTTCTTGCCGAGGATCTTCGCTACTTCCGCACGATGTCGACTCTGCGGGATACGTCCCGGGTTTGCCCACCGAGCAACGGTCTTGGGATGAATTCCGAGGCGGCCTCCCAGGCTTTCGGCTGTCTCGCACGCCTCGGCGAGCGCCGCCACAAATGCATGGTTCATGCCGCGTCCCCTCTGGAGCGATCAGAACGTTCCCGAGAAATCATCTAACGCTGTGTGATTGTCCAGCAACCCTCGGCAGAGTGCTTTGTAGACGGCGTGAGCCGGTGGAGGCGATGGGAGCCCGCCGGCCGCGCTGACGGGGGCCGCTCTGCGAGCAGCCGGGCCGGCCCTCCCACCACCCGCCGCACGAGGGGGAGCCATGCCCGAGGAGAGGCCGACACCGACACCCACGCCGAGGCGCGACCCGCCGCCGGCCCGCCCGGTCGTCCCGGGGCCGATCGGTCCCTTCATCCCGCCGTACCGGGGGCCAGGCCGCGTGAGCAACGTCGTCCCCGCGTCGCGCTGGTCTGCCCGGTGCAACCGGGGTCCGCAGTGACCGCCCGGACACCGCCTCCCGTACGGATGCTGCGGGCCGGCGAGGTCCTCCACCTGACCCGGGCGGCGTCGCCGCAGTTCGTGACCCCGATGCGCGTCCGCGTGATCCGCGAACTCGTCGACCGCTTCCCGCCGTACGGCTGGCTCTGGTTCGAGGGTTACCAGCTCGACGCCAGGGGCCGCGCGGTGGCGAAGCGCGAGCTGTTCGTACTGCGCGAGGGTCTTGAGTGGGTCGTCACCGCGCCACCCCCGGCCCGGCCTGCCCTCTCCCGCCGGCCACCGGCCCGCCCCCGCACGGCGGTGGGCTGATGGTGCACGTCCGCGCCCACGTCCCCAGCCGTCCCACCTGGCGCTGTGGCGCCTGCGGGGTGGCGTGGCCCTGCTCGACGGCGAAGCTCCTCCTGCTCGCGAAGTACCGCGGGAACCGCGACGCGCTGATGATCCACCTCGCCGCGCTGTGCGCCGAGGCCGCCGAGGAACTCGCCGGGCTGGACCACGGCAGCCTGCCGGCGGACCTGGCGGTGCGCTTCACCGGCTGGGCCCGCGCCCGCTAGCCCGGCTCGCCGCTGTCGTCCGGGTCACGGGTCCGACTTCACGCAAGCCCGACGTGGCAGGCTGGCGGGCATGGGAACGACACCGCGCGTACGTGCCCCCGAACTGCGGGGCCGGCAGTGGCTCAACACGGGTGGGCGAGAGCTGAAGCTGTCCGATCTGCGGGGCAAGATCGTGATCGCCGACTTCTGGACGTTCTGCTGCATCAACTGCCTGCACGTGCTCGACGAGCTGCGCCCGCTGGAGGAGAAGTACGGCGACGTGCTCGTCGTGATCGGCGTGCACTCGCCGAAGTTCGAGCACGAGAAGGACCCGGACGCGCTGGCCGCCGCCGTGGAGCGGTACGGCGTCCACCACCCCGTGCTCGACGACCCCGAGCTGGACATGTGGCAGCAGTACGCGGCCCGCGCCTGGCCCACCCTGTCGGTGATCGACCCCGAGGGCTACGTGGTGGCGACGATGGCCGGCGAGGGTCACGCCGAAGGGCTCGCCCGCCTCGTCGACGACCTGATCGCCACCCACGAGGCGAAGGGCACCCTGCACCGGGGCGACGGCCCGTACGTCCCGCCCGCCGAGCCGCAGACCACGCTGCGCTTCCCGGGCAAGGCGGTGCTGCTGGAGAACGGCAACCTGCTGGTGTCCGACTCGGCCCGGCACTCGCTTGCGGAACTGGCCCCCGACGGCGAGACGCTGGTACGGCGGATCGGCACGGGCAGCCGGGGCCGGGTCGACGGTCCCGCCGGGGCGGCCACCTTCTCCGAGCCGCAGGGGCTGTGCCTGCTGCCGGCGCACACCGCCGAGGTGGCCGGCTACGACCTCGTCGTCGCCGACACCGTCAACCACCTGCTGCGCGGCGTACGGCTGGCCGACGGCGAGGTGGTGACCGTCGCCGGCACCGGCCGGCAGTGGCGTTCCACGGTCGACGACCACTCGCACGACGCGCTCTCGGTCGACCTCTCCTCCCCCTGGGACCTGGCCTGGTACGACGACAAGGTCGTCATCGCGATGGCCGGCATCCACCAGCTCTGGTGGTTCGACCCGGTGAAGCGCACCGCCGGCATGTACGCGGGCACGACCGTCGAGGCCCTGCGCGACGGCCTGCTGGCCGAGGCGTGGATGGCGCAGCCGTCCGGCCTCTCCGTCTCCGCCGACGGCGCCCGGCTCTGGGTGGCCGACAGCGAGACCAGCGCGATCCGGTACGTCGAGAACGACGTCATGGGCACCGCCGTCGGGCAGGGACTCTTCGACTTCGGGCACGTCGACGGGCCGGCGGCGGAGGCGCTGCTCCAGCACCCGCTGGGGGTGTGCGCGCTGCCGGACGGCTCGGTGCTGGTGGCCGACACGTACAACGGGGCGGTCCGCCGCTTCGACCCGGAGAGCAACCGGGTCTCGACGGTCGCCGAAGGGCTGGCCGAGCCGAGCGACCTGGTGCTCACCCCGGCCGGCGAGGTGCTGGTGGTGGAGTCCGCCGCGCACCGGCTGACCCGGCTGGCGCCCGGCGCGCTCTCGGCGGCCGGTGCGAGCACCGTCGACGGTCCCCGGCACCGCACCGAGCGCAAGCCCACCGACGTGGCGGCCGGCGAGGTGACCCTGGACGTGATCTTCACGCCCGCGCCGGGGCAGAAGCTCGACGAGACGTACGGCCCGTCGACGCGACTGGTGGTGTCGGCGTCACCGCCGGAGCTGCTGCTGGAGGGGGCGGGGACCGGCACCGAGCTGTCCCGCCGACTGGTGGTCGACGGCACGGTGGCCGGGGGTGTGCTCCAGGTGACCGCGCAGGCGGCGACCTGCGACGCGGACGTCGAGCACGCGGCCTGCCACCTGACCCGGCAGGACTGGGGCGTACCGGTCCGGGTGGTCGAGGGTGCCGCCGCCCGGCTCCCGCTGGTGCTCAGGGGCCTGGACGACGCCTGACGTCACGCGAACGGAGTGAGCGTCACCCCCGCGTCGATCAGGGCGGCGCGCACCAGTTCGGCGCAGCGGACCGCGCCGGGGGTGTCGCCGTGCAGGCAGATCGACTCGACCGGACACGGGACGACGCTGCCGTCGACCGCGACCACGGACCGCTCGGTGGCCATCCGCACGGCCCGGGCGGCCACCTCCTCCGGGTCGGTGACCAACGCCCCGGGTGCGGTGCGCGGCACCAGCGAGCCGTTGGGCAGGTAGCCGCGGTCGGCGAAGCCCTCGGCGACCACCCGCAGCCCGGCGCCGGCGGCGAGCTGGGCGAGGACCGAGCCGGGCAGGCAGAGCAGCGGCAGCTGGTCGTCGTAGTCGCCGACCGCCGCGACCAGCGCCGCCGCCTGGGTCTCGTCGCAGGCGGCGGCGTGGTAGAGCGCCCCGTGCGGCTTCAGGTAGCGGACCCGGGTGCGGAACAGCCGGCAGAACGCGTCCAGGGCGCCGAGCTGGTAGGTGACCTCGTCGCGCAGCTCCGCGAAGGCGTACGCGATGTGCCGCCGGCCGAAGCCGGCGAGGTCCCGGTAGCCGACCTGCGCGCCGACGGCCACCCCGCGCTCGGCGGCGCCCTCGCAGACCTGGCGCATCGTGGACGCGTCGCCGGCGTGGAAGCCGCAGGCGACGTTGGCGGAGGTGACGAGGTCCAGCAGCGCGGCGTCGTCGCCGAGTCGCCAGATGCCGAATCCCTCGCCGAGGTCAGCGTTGAGGTCCATGGAACCTGACCGTAGTCCCTGGCCGGGCCTGCGCGAGCGGGGTCACGTCGTCCACCACCCCGACGACGGGGTACCCACCGGTGGTCGGATGGTCGGCCAGGAAGATCAACGGCTGGCCGTCCGCCGGCACCTGCACCGCCCCGAGCACGATGCCCTCGCTGGGCAGTTCCCCGGCCACCGCGCGGGGCAGCGCCGCGCCGGTGAGTCGCGCGCCGACCCGGTTGCTGACCGGGCTCACCGTGTACGCGCTACCGAACAGCCGGTCCAGCGCGGTGGCGGTGAACCAGTCGTCGCGCGGGCCGAGGCGCAGGGTCAGCCGCAGCTCGGTCGGGGTGGGCGCCGCGACGGTGACGTCCACCGGGGCGGGCGGCCCGGCCGGTGCGCCCAGGGGCAGCCGGTCGCCGTCGCGCAGTGGCGACGGGCCGAGCCCGGAGAGGGTGTCGGTGGCGCGGCTGCCGAGCACCGGCTCGACGGCGAACCCGCCGCCGACCGCGAGCCAGTTGCGCAGGCCGTCGCGGGGCGGGCCGATCCGCAGCACGGCGCCCGCCGGCACCGACAGCGGCCGACCCACGTCACCGGGGCGGTCGCCGACCCGCACGGCGGCCTCGGCACCGGTCACCGCGACCGCCGTCGCGCGGAGGAACCGCAGCTCGCAGCCGGTCATCGTGATCTCCAGGCCGGCGGCGGACTCCGGGTTGCCGACGAGCCGGTTGGCCAGCCGCAGCGCCGCCGGGTCGAGCGCGCCCGACCGGGGTACGCCGAGGTGCGCCCAGCCGGCCCGGCCCAGGTCCTGGACGGTGGTCAGCGCCCCGGCGCGGAGCACCTCGACCACCGGGGTCATGCGGCCACCAGGCGTACCCGGGTGCCCGGGGTGAGCCGGGCCGGTGGGTCGGCGTGCACGTCGAAGAGGCCCATCGTGGTACGCCCGACCAGCAGCCAGCCGCCGGGCGAGGCCGCCGGATAGATCCCGGCGTACGGGCCGGCCAGGGCGACCGAGCCGGCCGGCACCCGGGAGCGCGGGGTGGGCAGCCGGGGCACCGCCAGTTCGGCGGGCAGCCCGGTGAGGTAGGCGAACCCGGGGGCGAAGCCGCAGAAGGCCACCCGGAACGGGGTACGCCGCAACCGGTCGACCACCGCCGGCACGTCCACGCCCCAGTGCTCGGCGACGAGAGCCAGGTCCTCCCCGTCGTACGTCACGGGAACCTCGACCAGTTCGGCGGCGACTGTGGCTGCTTCCCCGTCGGCGGCGGCCGGCGCGTCGGCGGTCGGCGCGGCGGCGGCCGTGCCCGGCGCGGCGGCGGTGGTCGGTGCGGCTGGTCCGGGCGGCCAGGCGGCGATCCGCGCGGCCGCCGTGGCCGGGTCCGGCACCCCGTCGAGCAGGACGGTGGTGGCCGCCGGCACGATCTCGACGGCAGTCAGCTCACCGCGTTCGCGCCGCCGCCACAGCTCGGCCCGCCACGCCTCCACCTGGTCGGCGTCGGCACAGTCGATCAGCAGGGCGTGGGCACCGACGGGTCGGATCCGCATGCCGCCATACTCCCCGACCGGCGCATGGCACCAGGGTCGGTCGACCGTCGTCCCACGTGACCGGACGCACTACTTGAAAGTAACCTACGGTGTCGTAACCTAATGGCGTGACCACCCCCGCCCCGCTTCGACTGAAGCCGGTCGACATCGGTAAGCCCCGGATGCGCGGCTGGCTCCACACGTACGCATTCTTCGTCGCCGGACTCTGCGGCATCGTGCTCAGCGCCGTCGCCGCCACCCGGCCCGGCTGGGCCCCGCTGGTCAGTTGCCTCATCTACAGCCTGACGGTCTGCGGGCTCTTCGGCACGAGCGCGCTCTATCACCGGCGGGTGTGGTCCGAGCGCGGCTACCAGATCATGCGCCGGATGGACCATTCGATGATCTTCGTGTTCATCGCCGGCACCTACACGCCGTTCTGCGTACTGCTGCTGGAACCCCGACCGGCCACGATCATGCTGGCGCTGGTCTGGGGCGGTGCGCTCGCCGGCGTGGCGGTCAAGCTGGTCTGGCCGCACGCCCCGCGCTGGGTCTCCGCGCCGCTCTACCTGGCGCTCGGCTGGGTCTCGGTCGCGATGCTGCCTGACATCCTGCACCAGGGGGGCGTCACCGCCCTGGTGCTGCTCATCGTGGGCGGCGCGATCTACAGCGTCGGCGCGGTCTTCTACGCGCTCCGCCGGCCCAACCCCTGGCCCACCGTCTTCGGCCACCACGAGTTCTTCCACGCCTGCACGCTCGTGGCCGCGCTCTGCCACCACATCGCCATCTACTTCGCCCTCTTCGCCTGACAGACACGCATCCGGGGGCCCCGCCGCCTGGCGGAGCCCCCGGAAAAGAAGCTGTCCCGTCCTGACGTCAGACGGTGCGGCGCGGCTGACGCACCTCGCGGTACTCCTCCACGACCCGGTCGTCCCGCACCGGCACGACCTGCTCGGCGACCACGCGCTCACCGCGCACCGGGGCGACCACGGCCCGACGGCGCGAGTTCCAGAAGTGGAGGGTGAGCAGCAGACCGGCCACGCCGGCGAGCATCAGCACCCAGCCGACCACGGCCAGGTTGAGCCAGCCCAGATCCGCCTCCACGGCGAACGCGAAGATCGCACCCAACGCGATCAGGAAGATACTGCCACCAAAGCCCATCTTGTCGCCTCCTCGGCTGTCCCCTGGCGTTTCCTTCCGCCGCGGCCATCGGTGAGGTTGCGGCACCCATCGACTTACCCAAGCGCTCTGATCGCCAATCGGGCAAGCTGAGGACATGACCGACGCTTCCGCCCGGGGACGCACGCTGGTGCTGCTCCGGCACGCCAAGGCCGAGCCGCCCGGAGAGGTGGTGCCGGACGTGCAGCGTCCCCTGGCCGTACGGGGTCAGGCCGACGCGGCCGCGGCCGGCGCCTGGCTGGCCAAGCACGACCTGCTGCCGGACGTGGTCATCTGCTCGGCCGCCCGGCGCACCCGCGAGACGTGGCACGGCGTGGCGATGGGCATGACCGGCTCCCCACCGGAGGGCGGCTCGGCCGGCCCCGCTCCCGTCGTGCGCTACGAGGCCGACGCGTACGAGGCGCACCCGGAGGACCTGCTGACGCTGGTCCGGGACGTCGACCCGACCGCCCGTACGGTGCTGCTGATCGCGCACAACCCGGGCATCTCGCTCCTCTCGGCGCTGCTCGACCCGGAGCGGGCGGACCAGGACGGGTTGCGCACCAGCGACGTGGTGGTGCACCGACCCGACGTCGACTGGCCGGAACTGGGCCCGAAAAGGGCACCGATCACCGACCGCCACACCGCACGCGGCTGAGCCACCCGCCGGTACGTGGCGGGTGGCTCAAGACGGTGACGCCGTCGGCGGCTCCGTGGCGGTGGCACCGTCGGCGGTGACTCAGGCCGGTGGTGGCGCCGCCGATGGCTCGGTGGCGGTGGTGCCGTCGGTGGTTCAGCGCTTGGCGCCGTCGGACGCGGTGGCTCAGGACGGTGGTGCCGTCGGCGGCGGCGGATCGGGCGGCGGCGGCATCATCGCGGTCGGGTGCGAGAGCCGGTTCTCCTCGACGATCAGGGTCCGCGCCCGCTTCCGCCGGTCCTGCCAGAACCAGAGCGTGGTGAGCAGGACGCCCAGCCCGGCCAGGATGAACACCCAGCCGACCGCGCGCAGGTCGACCCACCAGACGTTGGCTCTGATGGCGAAGGTCAGGATCGCGCCGATGGCGATCAGGAAGATTCCGCTACCAATGCCCATGTGCGCTGCACTCCCCCGTGCGGTGGCTCTGGGCGTTCTCTGACGTGGCCTCGCGACGGTTACCCACCACACCGCCCGGCTACCCGGATGGCGTCCCCGAATAGCCGGCGGAACCCACACCGGCGGGCCAGCCACCGCTCTTCCGGACCGACCCGATTGCGCCGCCACGACTGCACACGGTGACTGCAACCCCAAAATCCGTGCCGCTACTCGCCGTAACTACGGCCACCAGGCAGCACCGCCCGCAAAAACGGGCATCATGCCTAATTGCTAACCACTGGATGCGACCGACACCCCCACCGGCACCCCTCCCCAGACGCTTTGCTCTGCATCCATGGACGCAACAGGCACCCAGAGTTGCTGGCGCCTCCGTGGATGCAGAGCAAAGGGCGGCGAGGGGCAAGTCGGAGAGGCGGCCGATTGATGACGCTGCGTGGTCGGCTTGATCCCAGACCCACTCCGCACCCGACCGCGATGATGCCGCCGCCGCCCG
>NZ_WAAS01000245.1:0-9616 GCF_008806585.1 Micromonospora sp. AMSO12t | reverse complement strand
GGGACGAGGATGGTGCCGCCGAGTTCGGCGGCGCGGGCGGCGGCCGCGTCGGCGTCGGTCACGGCGAAGTACACCGACCAGTACGCGGGCGTGTCCGCGGGGAACCCGTCGCCGAGCGGTGGCACCATGCCGGCCACGATCCGGGTGCCGAGCCGCCAGCCGGTGTACGTGACCGGGCCCGCCTGCTGGTCGTCCGGTTGCCAGCCGAAGACCAGCTCGTAGAAGACCTTCGCGCCCTCCGGATCGGGGGTGACCAGCTCGGTCCAGGTCAGCGCCCCCGGGACGTCGAAGACCTCGGCCCCGGGCATCGACATCGGCTGCCAGACGCTGAACGACGCCCCGGCGGGGTCGGCGAAGACCGCCATCCGTCCCTGGTCGAAGACCTCGAACGGAGGCACCACGACCTGCCCGCCGGCCCGCTCGACCCGCCCGGCCACCAGGTCCGCGTCGTCGGTCGCCAGGTACGTCGACCAGATCGGCACCTGGTCGGGGATGGCCGGCGGACCCGCGCCCGCCACCGCCCGCCCGCCGAGCAGGAAGACCGTGTAGCCGCCCGCCTCGGGCTCCGGGTCGATCCGGCCGGTCCAACCGAACAGCTCCGGGTAGAACCGCCGCGCCTCGGCGAGGCCCGGGGTGGCGAGGTCGACCCAGCAGGGTGTGCCCGGCGGGACGATGCTCACCTCGATCCCCCTCTCGGCGGGGGACGGCCACGCCGGCACGCCCCTGCCGGAATCGTGGCACCGACCCGCCGTGCCACGTGGCGGATCGGCCGAAACGTCAGCTGAACCGTCGACCCTCGTCGCGCCGGTACGCCCACCCGGCCAGCAGCGCCAGCAGCACCACCCAGACCCCGAGCATGACCATCGACAGCGGGTTGACCGGGTAGTCGCCGACCGCCGCCCACATCAGCTCCACCGCGCCGCGGGTCGGCAGGAACGGCGCGACGGCCTCGACGAAGCCGGGCGCCTGGTCCGGTGCGGAGAGCAGCCCGCCCCCGAAGGCGAGCGGGAAGAAGACGACCTGCGCCACCACGATCGCCGCCTTGCTGGGCATCGAGTAGCCGATGGCGAGACCCAGCAGCGTGAACGGCACCGAGATCACCGTGACGATCGCCAGGGCCAGCAGGAACGCCGGTGCGCTGACCCGCGCCTCGGTGAGCGCCGCCCCGATAGCCACCACCGGCACCAGGGAGAGGTAGGTGAGTGCCAGCCCGGCCAGCACCCGCCCGGCGAAGCGCGGCGCCGGCCCGGCCGGCAGGGTCCGGGTGTACGGGTTCCAGGGCTGGTCGCGGTCCTCGGCGACCCCGACGCCGTACTGGAAGATGTTCGCGCTCATCACCGAGAAGGTGACCATGGCGGCGGTGGCGTAGGTGGCGCCGACCGGGTCCTTCCCGGCGAACGGCACCACGAAGAAGAGCATCGCGACGGCCGGAAAGAAGGCGCTGCCGACGACGGCGACCGGGATGCGGACCGTCTCCAGGAGCTGGTAGCGGGCGTGGACCAGGGCGAGGCGCATGGGAGATCCGTCCCCTCAGGCGGTGGCCGGCGGGCCGGCCACGGCGGTCGTCGGACGGTCGGCTCCGGAGCCGGGCTCCGCATCGGTCGCGGTGATGGCGAGGAACGCCTCCTCCAGCGAGGTGGGGCGGACCTCCAGGTCGGCGAACGCCACCCCGGCGGTGACCAGGGCCCGCACCAGCTCGTCGGCGTCGGTGGTGAGCAGGTGCGTGCGGCCGTCGATCCGCTCGGTGCGGACGACGCCGGGCAGCGCGGGCAGCGCGTCGGCGACCAGGCTGACCCGGCGTACGCCAACGATGCCCCGGATCGCGTCGACCGTGTCGTCGGCCAGCACCCGGCCCTGCCCGATGACCACCACCCGCCGGGCCAGCGCCTCGACCTCCTCCAGGTAGTGGCTGCTCAGCAGCACGGTGCCGCCGTCGTCGTGGAACGCCCGGATCGCCTCCCACAGGGTGTGCCGCGCCGCGACGTCCAGGCCGGTGGTCGGCTCGTCGAGCAGCACCAGCCGGGGCCGGCCGACGAAGGCGAGCGCCACCGCGAGCCGGCGGCGCTGCCCGCCGGAGAGGCCCCCGGTCTGCCGCCGGGCCAGCTCGCCCAGGCCGAAGCGGTCGAGCAACTCGCCCCGGGGGACCGGGTCGGGGTGGTGGGCGGCGACGAAGTCCACCACCTCGCCGACCCGCAGCGTGCCGGGCAGGCCCGTCTCCTGCGGGGTGACCCCGATCTGCCGCCGGCTCGCCGGGTCGCGCGGGTCGCCGCCGAACAGCTCGACCCGGCCGGCGGTGGGCCGGCGCAGCCCGACGAGCAGGTTCAGCAGGGTGCTCTTGCCGGCCCCGTTCGGGCCGAGCAGGCCGACCAGCTCGCCGGCGGAGACCTCCAGGTCGACCCGGTCGAGGGCGAGCACGTCGCCGTAGCGGCGGCTGACCGCCTCGGCGCGGGCGAGGATCACGGGAGACTCGTCGTGGGTGTCACGGACACCTGTCTACCTTCCCTGCGCAAGTGGCCGGTCAGCCCAGCGGGGCGGGCAGCGGTCGGGCGTGCAGCACGGCGAGTCGGGACACCGCCCGGGTGAGCACCACGTAGAGCCGGTGCAGGCCGCGCGGTTCGGCGGCCACGATCGCCGCCGGCTCGACGACGATGACGTGGTCGTACTCCAGGCCCTTGACCAGGGTCGCGGGCACCACCGTGACGCGCGCCGCGGCGGCCGGCTCGTCGACGGTCGCGGTGTCGACGCCGGCGGCCTCCAGGGCCGCCCGCAGCCCGCCGACCGCGTCGTCGGCGGCGATCACCGCCACCGAGCCGTCGAACGCCAGCGCCGCGCGCACCTCGGCCACCGTCGCGGCGACCAGGTCGTCGACGGTACGCACGTCGAGCGCGCCGTCGCGGCGCAGCGACTCGGCCGGGGGGACGTCGACGGCGAGCGCCGGCAGCAGCCGGTTGGCGAACGCCACCACGGCGGCGGGCACCCGGAACCCGACCGTCAGCGGGACCACGACGGCGTCCGGCTTGCCGAGGTGGCGCAGGGACTCCCGCCAGTCGGCGGCGGCCCACGGGGCGGTGCCCTGGGCCAGGTCGCCGAGGAGGGTGATCGACCCGTGCTCGCTGCGCCGGGCGATCACCCGGCACTGCATCGGAGAGAGGTCCTGGGCCTCGTCGACGACGACGTGCCCGAAGCCGCCCGGCCGCTCGATCAGCCCGGCCGCCTCGTCGATCAGCACGGCGTCGGCCGCCGTCCACTTCGTGGCCTTCGGCGTACGCCCGAGCTTCGTGCCGGCCGGGGCGGGACGCCGCGCCGGGGCCCGCGTGGTGCCGGCCGTCAGAGCCGGGGCCTCGGCTGCCGTGGTCGGGCCGGCCGCCGGGTCCGGGGTGCCGGCCGCCGCCGTCGGGTCGGCAGCGAGGGTCGGGGCGGCGAGCCCGCACAGCCGCGCCTGCTCCTCGGCGTCGAGCAGCCCGTCCGCCGCCGCGGCGAGCCGCTGCGGGTCGCCGAGCAGGGCGTGCACCAGCCCTTCCGGGGTGAGCGCCGGCCAGACCGCGTCGAGGAAGGCGGTGACCGGGGTGGCCTTGCCCATCCGGCGCAGCCAGGCGTCGCTCGGCGACTCGGCGCGCCGCGCCTCGGCCTGCCGTTGCAGCAGCGCCACCACCCGGGCCCGGACGCGCTCGCGCCCCGTGGCGTACGGCAGCCGCTCCCGGCGGGTCTCCTGGACCACCCGGTGCAGCGGGTCCAACCCGATCCGCCAGCGGAACGAGCCGTCCGAGACCATGATCGGCTCGGTCGGCTCGCCGATGTGCGCGTCGACGGCCCGGCGCAGCACCTCGGCCATCCGGGCGTCGTGCTTGACCGCGGCCACCGCCGGGTCCTCGACGGCCCGCACCGGCACCCGGGCGACCAGGTCCTCCACGGTGGCCTGCTCGACCTCGACCTCGCCGAGTGCCGGCAGCACCGCCGCGATGTACGACAGGAATGCCCGGTTCGGTCCCACGATCAGCACGCCGGAGCGGCGCAGCCGCTCCCGGTGCAGGTAGAGCAGGTACGCGGCCCGGTGCAGGCCGACGGCCGTCTTGCCGGTGCCCGGGGCGCCCTGCACGCAGATCGAGTCGGCGAGGTCCGCCCGGACCAGTTCGTCCTGCTCGGGCTGGATGGTGGCGACGATGTCACGCATCGGCCCGACGCGCGGCCGTTCGATCTCGGCGGTCAGGATCCGGCTGGTCGTGCCCAGTTCCTCGCCCCGGTCGAGGCGCTCGTCCTCGAAGCTGGTCAGCGTCCCGTTGCTGAATCCGAAGCGGCGCCGTACCGCCACGCCCTGCGGGTCGCGCGCGCTCGCCCGGTAGAACGACCGGGAGACCGGGGCCCGCCAGTCCAGCACCAGCGGCTCGCCCCGGTCGTCGGTGACGTGCCGCCGGCCGACGTGGTAGCGCCGCCCGGCGTGGTCCGCGTGCCACCCGTCCGGCCCGTCGCCGGGGTCGCCGGGCGGGGCGTCGGCGGGCGGGGCCCCGGTCGCCGAACCGAAGTCGAGGCGCCCGAAGAAGAGCGGCGTGGTGGGGTCGTCGGCGAGTTCGGCGACCCGACGGGCCAGGGTGCGCCCGAGGGTTTCGGCCGCGTACGCGTCGCCGGCCACCTGGTCGCCGGTGGAGAAGAGGGCCTGGGCGCGTTCCCGCATCTGGGTCAGGGCGGCCCGGGAGGTGGCGAGGTGCTCGCGTTCGGCGGTGAGGTCGGCGTCGAGGTCGGGGTCGATTGCGGTCACGGTGGATCCCATCGGGTCATCTGCCGGTCGCTCGCGTGTCCGGCGGGCGGATGGGCCGGCCCCCGGCGCGGGACGTCCGATGCGGTGGTCACCTCACCCTGGCCGTCAAGCGACCTGACAGCCTACGCGCCGGGCGCGTGACGCTCCACCGGATTTCGACCGTGGCGCCGCCGCCCGCCGCTGTGCCTCCGGTGCCGGGCGACCGGCGACCCGCGGTGGGCGGGCGACCAGGAATCATGGACACATGACGGAGGCGCGTCCCGAACAGCGCCGGATCACGATCAGCGACCCGCAGGTGATGCGGGCGCTGGCCCATCCGGCCCGAATCGCGATCATGGAACACCTGGGCGTGGTGGAGGGCGGCGCGACCGCCACCGAGTGTGCGGAGGTGGCCGGGCTGTCGCCGAGCGCGACCAGCTACCACCTCCGGGCGCTGGCGAAGTCGGGCCTGGTGGAGCAGGCGCCGAGCCGGGGGGACGCGCGCGAGCGGCTGTGGCGCACGGTCGGCCGGGGCCTGATGGTCGACGCGGGACAGTCCGCCGGCCCGGAGGCGCGCGCGGCCGAGGAGGCGCTGGTGGAGGCGCACGCGGCCCGGGACATGGAGCGGACCCGGGAATGGCTGCGCCGCGCCGGCGACGAGCCCGCCGAGTGGTACGACGTCGCGCTGTTCAGCGACACGCTGCTGCTGCTCACCGCCGACGAGCTGGCCGGGCTGAACGAGGCGGTGAGCGCGTTGTTCGAGCCGTACCGGCAGCGGAACCGGCAGGCGGATCCGCCTACCGGGGCGCGCACGGTGGCGGTGCAGTACCGGGCGGTGCCGCTGGCGTAAGAGGGGTTGCTTCGATCAGTTGTGAAGGATTATTTTCGAAGTATGTCCTTCACAACTGACGGGTCGCGCTGGTCCGACGTCTGGCTCGCCGCCACCGCGCGCGGCACCTCGATGTGCGGTGACTTCCTCGCCGCCACGGCCCTGGCGCTCGCCCTCCAGTCCGCTGGCGCCAGCGGCATCGCCGTGTCCGGACTGCTGTTGGCGGCCACCCTGCCGCTGGTGGTGCTCGCCCCGCTCACCGGGCGCCTCGCTGACCGGGTGGACAGCCGGAAGCTGCTGGTCACCGCCGGCCTGGGGCAGGCGGCCGTCTGCGCCCTGCTCGCCTTCGCCACCCACCCGGCCCTGATCATCGGGCTCGTCGCGCTGCTCGCCTGCGGGCTGGCCGTGACCCACCCCTGCCTGGCGGCGCTGCTGCCGGCGATGGTGCGCCCCGCCGACCTGCCCCGGGCGAGCGCGATCAGCCAGACGGCCAGCAGCCTGGGCGCGCTCGGCGGCCCGGTACTCGCCGGGCTGCTGGTCGGGCAGTTCGGCGCGCGCGTACCCCTGCTCATCGACGCCGGGAGCTACCTCGCCCTGGTGGCCGCGGGCCTGCTGCTGCGCACCCGCAGGGGCGGCCGGCGGACCACGGCCGCACCCGCGTCCGGGACGGAACGGGCCCCGGCGTGGCGGCTGCGCGGCGACCCGCTGCTGCTGGCCGTCGTCGTCAGCACGGCCGCGGTCATCACCGCCGTCGGCGGCATCAACGTGGTCGAGGTCTTCTTCATCCGCGAGACCCTCGACAGCTCGCCCACGGTGTACGGGCTGGTCGGTGCCGCCTGGATGGCGGGGATGCTGCCCGGCAGCTGGCTCTGCGCCCGGCTGGCCCACCGGCTCACCGACGACGGCGCCCTGGTGTACGGGGTGCTGGCGACGCTCGGCGGCATCTGCCTCATGGTGATGGTTGCCGCCGCCGTGCCCACGGCCGCGCTGCTGGTCCCGCTCTGGCTGGTCGCGGGCGCGGCGAACGGCGGGGAGAACGTCTTCGCCAACCTGCTCACCGCCCGGCGCGTGCCGGAGGCGTCGCGCGGCCGGGCGTACGCCCTCTACGGCGCGGCCGTGCAGGGCGGCTCGATGGGGGGCTACCTGATCGGGGGCGCCCTGCTGGCGCTGCTGTCGCCGCGACCCCTGATCGCGGCGGCCGGCGCGGTCGGCCTGCTGGTCGTGGTGGCGTTCGTGCCCGCCGTCGTCCGGTCCGTCCGACGGGTCCGGGCGGCCGGCGCCGGGTCGACGGCGGCGGCCCGGGCGGGCGGTGCGGACGGCGCGCCAGGAGAGGCGGGGGACGGCGACCACCCGGCGGATGCGGGGTTGGCCACTCCCACCCCGGCCCACTGAGCCACGCAACGGTGGCGGGGATACGGTCGGGGCATGGCTGAGCACGTCGCACGCCCCCGGGTCGGGCACATCCAGTTCCTGAACTGCCTGCCGATCTACTGGGGGCTGATGCGCTCCGGCGCCCTGATCGACGTCGACCTGCACAAGGACTCCCCGGACCGGCTCAGCGCCGCCCTGGTCGCCGGTGACCTGGACATCGGTCCGATCTCCCAGGTGGAGTACCTGCGGCACGCCGACGAGCTGCTGCTCCTGCCCGACCTGGCGGTCGGCAGCGACGGCCCGGTGCTGTCGGTCAACGTCGTCTCCACCCGCCCGCTGGCCGAGCTCGGCCACGGCAAGGTGGCGCTGGGCTCGACCTCGCGGACCGGGGTGCTGCTGGCCCAGTTGCTGCTCGGCGAGCGGTACGGGGTGAACCCCGAGTACTTCCGCTGCCCGCCCGACCTGACCCAGATGCTGCTGGAGGCCGACGCCGGGGTGCTGATCGGCGACGTGGCGCTACGCGCCCTCTACGAGGCGCCGAAGCGCGGGCTGGAGGTCACCGACCTCGGGCAGGCGTGGCGGGAGTGGACGGGCCTGCCGATGGTCTTCGCCGTCTGGGCGGTACGCCGCGACTTCGCCGCCGCCCACCCCGGCCTGGTCAAGGAGGTGCACGAGGCGTTCCTGCGCTCCCGGGACCTCTGCCTGGCCGAGCTGGACCAGGTGGCCGAGGCGGCCGCGCGCTGGGAGCCGTTCGACGCGGCGACCCTGGCGACGTACTTCCGGGCGCTGGACTTCTCCCTCGGCGAGCGCCAGGTGGCCGGCCTGCGCGAGTTCGCGCGTCGCGCCGCCGCCATCGACGCCGCCCCGCCCCTGCCCGCCTCCGGCCCGGCCTTCTTCACGGGCTGAACCTCTGGCCGGCCCGGGGCGGTGGGCGGGGCTAGGTGGTGGGGCGGAGGAGGGCTTCGGTGATCTTCTGGCAGTTCTTCATGCCGTACTCGTAGCCCTTGCCGATCGGGTAGCGGACCATCACGCCCATCGTCCAGGTGTCGCCGATGGCCAGGCAGTTGATGTGCATCTCCTGCTCCTTGGTCCGGTCGATCCAGCCGTTCTTGATGGCGATGGTCTTGCGTTCGGCGGCCGGGAACGCCTTGCGGATGCCGAAGTCGCCGCCGCCCCTGACCAGACGCATTTCGTTGATCAGCCACTTGGTCCACTTCGGGCCCGCGGCGCGGCCGTCGGCGATACAGGCGCCCATCCGGGCGGTGTCCCGGGGGGAGAGTTTCGTCCGGCTCCAGCCGCCGTCGCTGGCGACGCTGCTGTCGGTCAGCGCGCACTTGGAGAGCAGCCGCTTGATCGAGGCGGACCCGCCCAGCGCGTTGTAGAACTGCTGGGTCCGGGTGTTGTCGCTGTCCCGGATGATCTTCGTGGCGTCGGCCAGCTTGGCGGCGCTCGGGGTCTGGCCGTTCTCGTCGGCGCGGCGCAGGTGGTCGGCGACGATCCATGCCTTGATCAGCGACGCGGTGGTGCTGGTCTCGTCCATGTTGTCGGAGCCGATGATCTCCCCGGTGCGGCGGTCGAGGACGCTCCAGGAGTACCAGCCCTCGATGTCCAGGTCGAGTTCCTTGGCCTCGAACGGCAGCGGCTCCGGCTCCGGCGTCGGGCTCGGCGACGGCGAGGGTCGGGAGCTGCGGTCGCTGGGGGCGGTCGTGGCGCGCTCGGCCGGGCCGGCGGGGATGCCCCACTCGGCGGCGGCGCGGGACTCGAACGGCGAGCCCGGCAGCAGCCGCAGCGAGACGAGCACCAGGCAGATGAGGACCACCGCGATGGCGATGAGCCTGCGGGGGGAGGCGTCGGCGGGCTCGTCGGCCCGACGCCGTCGCGTCATCAGAGCTTCCCGGCGGGCTGCTGAGGCACCTTGAGGGCGGCGCCCGGCTGCGGAGTCACGAGCTGGCTGGCGACCGAGGCGCAGACCTGCGCGCCGTAGTTGAGGCCGCTCTTCTGCGGGTAGCGGAGCATCACCGCGAGGCTCCACCTGTCGGTCACCGCGAGGCAGTTCACGTGCCAGTTGCCGTCGTAGTTGAGCGGGGTCCAGCCGTTCTTCATGCTGACCGGGCCCTGGCTGACGATCGACTGGGGGAGGCCGTCGATGATGCCCCAACGGCCGCCGCCGAAGCGGGGATTCTGGTCCTTGGCGGCCGTGCTGCCCCTGACCTTGCTCATCTCGTCCAGCAGGAGCTTCGTCCACTTGGGGCCGGCGGCCGTGCCGTCGGCGATGCAGTCGCCGAGCCGGACGGCGTCACGCGGGGACATCCGCGTGAAGCTCCACCAGCCCACGTAACCGGGCACGTTGCCCGGCTTGGTGTCGGTGAGCTCGCAGGTGCTGACCATCCGCCTGATCGTGCCGGCCCGGCCCACCGCGCTGTAGAGGGCGTTGGCGGCGTCGTCGTTGCTGTCCCGGATGGCGGTGGTGATCTGCTTCTTCCGCTCGGCCGGCAGCGGCTTGTCGCCGAGCTGGTTGAGGTAGTCCGCCGCGAACCAGGCCTTGATCATCGACTCGGTGGAGCTGGTCGAGGCCAGGTTCTTCGACCCGGAGATCTCGCCGGTCTCCCGGTCCATCAGCGCCCACGAGAAGAACTCGCCCTTGAAGTTCACCGTGACCGGGCCGGCGGCCAGGGTCGGCGGCG
>NZ_WAAS01000244.1:0-9632 GCF_008806585.1 Micromonospora sp. AMSO12t | reverse complement strand
TGGCGAACATCCGGGGCGGCGGGGAGTACGGCCCCGGGTGGCACCGCGCCGCGCTGCGGGAGGACCGGCCCCGCGCGTACGAGGACTTCGCGGCGGTGGCGGCGGACCTGGTGAGCCGGGGTGTCACCACGCCGCAGCGGCTCGGGGTCGAGGGCGGCAGCAACGGCGGCCTCCTGACGGGGGTGATGCTCACCCGCCACCCGTCGCTCTTCGGGGCGGTCGTCGCGCACGTGCCGCTGCTGGACATGCGGCGCTACCACCGGATGCTGGCCGGCGCCTCGTGGATGGCCGAGTACGGCGACCCGGACGTGGCGGCCGACTGGGAGTTCCTGCGCGGCTACTCGCCGTACCACAACGTCGACGGCGACCGGGCGTACCCGCCGGTCCTGCTCGTCACCTCGACCCGCGACGACCGGGTGCATCCCGGGCACGCCCGCAAGATGGCGGCCCGGCTGCGCGAGCACGGCCACGACGTGGCCTACTACGAGAACGTCGAGGGCGGGCACGGCGCGGCGGCCAACAACGCGCAGCGCGCGTTCGTCTGGGCGCTGACGCTGGAGTTCCTGTGGCGGAAGCTGGCCGGACGGCCACACCAGCCCTTGCCGCGCCAGCTTGTGCCGGTCGACGGCGAGTCCACCGACCGGGCATCCGACCGGCTCCGATGATCACAGAGTGGGTGGCGGCTACTGGGATGTCAGTCGGCGGTGCCGGCCGGAACGACCCAGGTCGTGGGCTGTCCGGTGATTGAGGTGATCATGTCGAAGTCGCCGTCGTAGTGGAGGACGGTGACTCCGTGTCGCTCGGCGGTGGCCGCGATGAGCAGATCCGCCATCGAGAGTGCACGGTGGTTGCCCTTGTGCAGCGCCTGCACCTGGATGTCGATCGCTCGGTCCCAGACGTCGTCGGGCGTGAACAGCCATCGGAAGCCGCTCAGCAGCCACCGGGCACGCTGTGCGTCCTTGGCGGTGCGAGCACTGTGGATGACCTCGATCTCCACCGCCCCGCATACCGCGAGTAGCCCCCGCTCGGAGAGCTCTTCGAGTACCGGGGCCACGCGTGGCTTGGGCCAGCGGGCGAGCGCTGACTTGTCCAGCAGGTAGTGCTCGTGATTCACGCCGCGTCCGGCTTGGTCGCCTCGACGGGGCCGGTGAGATCGGGCAGCCCTCCGCTCTTGAGCCAGTCGGCGAACTGTCGCCGCTTCTCGCGGTCGACGATCGCCTTGAGGGCTGCGTTGACGGTGGCCTTCTTGGTCGTGGTGCCGAGGATCTTGCCGGCCTCGGCGAGCAGCTCGTCATCGACGTCGAGAATCGTCCGGCTCACGGTTGACTCCTCGGTAGGCGGTACCGCCGATGATATCAATCTGACGGTGCCTTGCTATCACCTCGCTGGGCGTGCCACCGGGAGCCGACGTGCGCGAGCGGCGCCGGCGTTCAGGCCGTCGGGGGCGGGGCGGGTAGCTCGTCGACCACCACGACCTCGGTGCCGGGGCGGACCTTCGCCAGCAGTTCCCGCTGCCCGCTCTTCGTCAGCCGGATGCAGCCGTTGGTGGTGTTCCGGCCCAGCTCGCCGTCGTGGTACCAGCTGTGGATGCCGATGTGCGCCCCGCGCAGGCCGGCCGGCACCGAGTCGGGGTCGTCGGGCACCGAGCCGAGGGCGTAGATGTCGACGCCCCCGTACACGCTCTGCGGCGGCGGGGTGCGGCCCAGGATGAAGGTCCGGCCCAGCGGGGTCTCCTGGCCGCGCTGGCCGAGGCTGACCTCCCAGCTGCGCACGGCCCGGCCGGCGCGGTACCAGGTGAGGCGGTGGTGCTTGCGTTCGATCACGATCTGGTCGGTCAGCGCCACGGTGGTGTGGCCGCCGGGCGGCAGCCAGGCGAGCGTGCGGTTGGCCGACGGGAGCAGCACCGCCGTCCAGCCGGCCCGCCGCTGGGCGATCGGCATGGTCAGCTCGACGCCGCTGATGGTGGGGTCGAGGAACGCCAGCGGCCGGCCGCCGGGGGCGGTGTAGGCGGCGATGCGGCGGGTCGGGTGCAGGCCCTCGGTCAGCGGCGTGGTGTCCATCGTGTCCGGGTCGGCCGGGAAGCCGGTGGGCGCCGGGCCGTAGTCGACCACCGGCAGGTCGTCCGGCGCGGGCGCGGCGACGGGCACCCGCTCCGGCGCGGCGCTGGTCGGGGCCGCGCCGGTCGGCGCGGGCGGCCCGACGACGACCGGCGGCGCGGTGGGCTCGGCTCCGGGGGTCAGCACCCAGCCGGTGGCCCCGCCGACCAGCAGGAGCAGGGGTACGCCGACGGCGGCGGCCAGCGCTCGGACGTGTCGCCGGTTCATTCGGTCAAAACGCACAAACTAACTGTAACGGGTGAACAGCGGCGAAACCCCGTCCCGGCCGGAATGCCGGCCGGGACGGGGTCCGCAGGGGTGGAGCCTCAGCTCAGCCGCGCGCCCACGTGGATGGCGATCGCGTCGTGGGCGGGCACGTTCGCGGCGAACCAGCCGCCGCCGTCCACGGTGATCACCGGCCCGCTGCACGTGCCGTTGCTGAAGGTGCCGTGGACGACGTCGCAGTAGCGACCGGCCGGCAGCCCGCTCTGGTACGACCGGCCGTTGACCGCGGAGTCCTCGTCGTTGATCGTGACGAAGCCCTTGCCGGACCGGCCGAAGGCGATGTGGTTGTTGCCGTTGTCGTACCAGTTGACGACGCCGGCGCCCTCGGTGGCGTTGCGGAAGCCGACCATGTTGGCGATGACCGGCCAGCGGTGCTCGCACTCCCAGCCGGAGTAGCAGGTGGCGTTCAGGGTCCGTCCCGAGCTGTCCGAGGGCGGGCCCTGGTCGCGCTGGCTGAACGTGTAGCTCGACATCACCGTCGGGGAGCCGTACGGCCAGGCGAGCATGAACGCGTTGGCCAGCGCGTAGATGCCCCGGTCGCGGTAGGTCAACACCCCGCCGACGTCGCGCTGGGTGTCGTGGTTGTCCACGAAGACGGCCGCCGACCCGCTGGGCAGGTGCCCCCAGCCCTCGCCGAAGTTGCGCAGGTAGGCCAGCTTCTCGGAGCGGAAGACCCGGGCCAGGTCCTTGCCGTAGCGGAACTCGTGCACGTCGCCGTTGCCGGTATACTCACCCGGCTGGATGGGCTCGCCGGCGCCGTGGATCACCTCCTGCACGATGTACGCCGAGCGGGACAGCTTGCCCCTGATGGCGGCGATGTCGGCGGCCGGCATGTGCTTGCTGGCGTCCATCCGGAAGCCGTCGACGCCCAGCGAGAGCAGGTCGTTGAGGTAGCCGGCGATCTTCGTCCGGACGTAGTCCGACTCGGTCTTCAGGTCGGCGAGGTTGACCAGCTCGCAGTTCTGCACCTCCCACCGGTCGTTGTAGTTGGCGATGTCGTCGCCGCCGTTGCGGCCGCAGTGGTGGAAGTCCTGCGTCTGGTAGATCCCCGGGTAGTCGTAGTGCCCGTACGACGAGCCGGCCCAGCCGGTGCCGCCGTTGTCCTGCCCGGACATGTGGTTGACGACCGCGTCGACGACCACCTTTACCCCGGCGGCGTGGCAGGTGTCGACCATGGACTTGAACTGCGCGCGGGTGCCCTTGCGGGACTCGATCCGGTAGCTGACCGGCTGGTACGCCAGCCACCACTGCGAGCCCCGCACGTGTTCCTGGGGCGGCGAGACCTGCACCCAGCCGTAGCCCTTCGGGCCGAGATTGGTGCGGCACTCGGTGGCCACCGACGACCAGTTCCACTCGAAGAGGTTGGCGATGACCTTCTTGCCGCCTGCCGGGGCCGCGCCGGCCGGGGGAGTGGTCGCGGCGGTGGGGACGATCAGGCCGGCGATCACGCCGAGGGCGACGATCGCCGACAACCGTCGACGTCTCTGCATGGAGGACTCCTGACGGGGGATGGGGGACGGGACGGTGGCGAGGCCGGGAGGCCCCGGTGGTGCCGGGATCTTGCAGTACGGCTTGAAAATTTCCGAAAGGTTACAAGCGCATTGCAAGCGCTGTCAATGCATGGCCATGTATGGATGTCTTCGCGCTGCCGGCCTCGTGCGACGGACAGGCGCCTGCGATCGAGCGGTCAGGTGGCCGCGTCGAGCCAGCGTCGCCAGCTCGTGCGGGTGGGAGTCTGCTCGGGATGCGCGGCCACATGGAGGACGAACTGTGCCCGGAGCCGGACCAGGGGATCGTCGGCGGACGTCAGCGTCTCCACCTCATGGAGGAACGGCGAGTCGTGGAGCTGACGGACCAGGCTTGCGTACAGCCAGTCCTTGCACCGGTACGGTCGCCTCAGTGCCGCGAGGATCAGCTCAGCGATCTGTGGCCTGATGGCCGCCGGGAGACCGCCCCGACCGAGCCGGCGAAGGAGCATCTCCTTCGTTCCCCAGCGGGACCACATCCACGACTCCGGCGCTCCCCACTCGTCGGGATGCTCCGCCTCCCACCGCAGGTAGAGGGCCACGATCGGCGCCCACCGTGCGCGGTCGTCGTCCGAAGCGTCCCGGAAGGCATCGAGAGGTCCGTGGATCGTCTGCGCCTGATGCCACCGGAAGTCGGCGCGCGCCTGGTCCAACCTCGCGGCGAGTCGAGCCTGACCGGACCTCGACCGGTGGTGCGCTGCCCACAGACCGTTCGACAGGTGCAACGCTTCACTCGCCGCGGCGAGCAGTGCCTGATGCCGAGCAAGCGCATGGTGACGTACGACCGGATCGACCGCCACCAGGTCGAACAGCCAGGAGTAGTCGCCGCGCGGCGCCGCAGACACCATGGCAGCTTGCCATCCCCGCCCAACCAGGAAGCAGCGGCACCGACAGGCGTCAGCAGAGGTGTCGGCTCCGCCAGAGAACTCGTCAGGTGGAGCCGACGAGCAGCCCGCGATCGGCCATGAAGGCTCGCAACGTCTCCGCGTCCTCAGCGGACATCAAGCGGCGTGGAATCACGGTCGCCGGCATCCGGCCGACGTACACGATCCAGAACTCAGGGGTGTCCCGCACCCGAGCCACCCCGTCCCAGGCGATACCGCCGGACTCCGAGCCGCTGCGCATCATGATGTTGTCGTCGGTGATGTCGTAGGCGCCCTCGACTGCGTATTGACCGGAGCGCCGACGGGCCCGCCACTGCACCCACGGCGAGTACAACATCGACAGCAGGCCACCCAGGACCATCGCCATGCACAGCGACGAGACCCGGTCACCCCACGAGAACCCCCGCGAGACGGCAAACCCGATCGCCCCGACCACCGCCAGTACCGCACCGATGTAGCCGAACTTGCGCAACCGGACACTGCCGAGCGCAGCGGCCACGCGGCCCGGGTAGGCGGGATCAGCTGGGACGTCGAAACGGATGTGCACGCCAGAACGATAGTGCCCCCTACCGTCCGTCGGCAGCGCCTGACTCGCACCGGCTGGCCGTCAGCGGTAGGAGGCACCTCGTCCCTGGAACGCTGGCAACCGGAGACAGCCGGGCGGCTGCGTCAGGTGATGGCCAACAGCACGGCCTGGCCGTTCCCGGCCGCGGCGCGATAGAAGCGGCGCACTTCGGTGAAGTGCGACATGAGGTGGTCGAACTCGTCACTGCCGTTGGCCCAGATGGCCGGGTAGATGTCGGCGGCTGCCATGGCGTCCGGATCGAAGCGGGCGCGCAGCGTCTCCACGTCCATGGCGTCGAGCCCGGTGGCGATGACCCGGACGGTGTTCGGGTCAAGCAACCGGGCCGGACCGTAGCCGCCATCCTGACCGATCTCGTCGCCGCCGAGAATCGCCGCGCCGGCACCCTCGCCGATCTTCCAGGCGGTGCCGGTGAGCAGGTAATGGATGCCGTGCCACGACTTGTCCAGATCGAGTTCCGGCTCGGGCATTTCGGCCTCGTCGTCGAGGTCGCCGTAGATCAGTTCGTCGACCGCCGTCGGGTCGGCGAGCACCGCAGCCATCTCTTCGACCGACAACCGGCGCCCGATGAACACCATGCCCAAGGACCGGCCCCTTCCCGTTGTCGTCGGCGGGCTGTCACGCTGACCGACAGATCTCAGGCGGCACCGTACCGCAGCCTCCGTCAGCGCTGAGAAGGAAAGCGGGCCGCACTCGCAATGACCTTCTCGCCTGCCTCGTCGCAGCAGGATCGGGTGGCACAATGCGCCTGTGTCGATCTCCGCGGAAGGCTCTCCCAAGGCCCGCATCGTCACGGCGTTGCTGCGGGACGGCAACCGGGTGCTGTTGTGCCACCGGTCTCCCCGGCGCCGTTGGTATCCCGACGTCTGGGACATGCCCGGTGGGCACGTGGATCCCGGGGAACTGCCCGGCGCGGCACTTGCCCGGGAGCTTCGAGAGGAGCTGGGCATCGACATCGCGGCGCCGTCGGGTCCGCCCGTGCACGAAGTTCATGCCGACACGTTCGACATGCAGATCTGGCTGATCGAAGCGTGGACGGGGTCTCCGGTCAACGCCGCGCCGGACGAACACGACGCCATCGCGTGGTTCACCGGGGACGCGCTCGGAGAACTGTCCCTGGCTCATGACAGTTACCTCGCCTTGTTCAGCAAGGTCCTTGGCGAGCATCGAGCCTGACCACGACCGGACCCTCTGAAGATCACACGCGGGCCCCCGCTTCGGCGCCGGTACGCGGAATTTCCGCGCGCCGGTGATCCGCCCGCCCTGCCCGTCCGTACTCGATGGGGAACAGGGCCGGCCGGTGGTGCGCCGCCGCGAGACGATCGAGGAGCAGATGGCCCGGGCACAACGGAACCAGAAGCCGCCCACCGTCCGGACCACCAGCACCAGCCGGGGGGCCCGCACCCGGTCCCGGCCCGCGGTGGCCCTGCTGACCCTCTCTGCGCTCGCCGCGCTGTGGGCCGCCACCATGCTGACCGGCGCCGGCTCGGCCGCGTACGCGTACGGCTTCTTCTTCACCGAGTTCTTCGCCGGGGTCGTCGCCCTCGTGGCGTTGAGCCTCACCGTGATGATGGGGCTGCTCGCCACCGACCGGCTGGTGCTGCTGATCCGGCACCGGGTGCTGCTCCAGTCCGCGCACCGGGCCACCGGCATCCTCGGCGTCGCCGGGCTGGTCTTCCACGTGCTCACGAAGATCGCCACCGGCCGGGCGGCGAGCACCGACGCGGTGGTCCCCTTCGTCGGTGGACGGGGCCTCTACGTCGGCCTCGGCACGGTGGCCGCCCTGCTGATGGTGAGCGTGCTCTGGACCGGTGTCGTCCGGGCCCGCTTCGCCGGGGTCGGTCCGAAGTGGCTCTGGCGGACCCTGCACTCGGCCGCGTACCTCTCCTGGCCGTTCGCCATCGTGCACGGGCTCAACGCCGGGCGGCCCGCGAAGCCCTGGGTGCTGCTGAGCTACCTCGCCTGCGTCCTGCTGGTCGTGCTGGCGCTGCTGGTCCGCCTCTCCGTCAGCCTCGGACGGCGCCGCCGGGAGCAGCACCAGGCCGCCGCGATGAACCAGGCCCTGGCCGGGCGGCCGGCCGAGGACGCCCCGCGCCGGTCGCTGTTGCGGGGCCGGACCCGAAGCGCCGACCGGGCGGCGGAGCCGGAAAGGCGCGCGGGGACCTGGGCCGGCACCACGATCGCCGGTACCACGGTCACCGGCACCTGGTCCGCCCCCGCCGCGCGGCGCCGCGACCCGGAGCGGTTCACCGTGCCGGCCGTGCCCGAGCCCGGCACGCTCCACGACCCGGCACGCCCGCGCCGACGTGCGGCGGAACTCGCCCCGGCCGGTCGGCGCCGAGGCGAGGAGGCGCCCGCGACCACTGGCCGCCGCCGTGAGGAAGCGCCCGCGCCCACCGGCCGCCGCCGCGAGGAGGCGCCCGCGCCGACCGGCCGCCGGCGTGAGGAGGAACCCGTCCCCACCGGCCGCCGCCGCGCCGGCGAGACCCCTCGACGGGACCGGGCGGAGCGGGACGGGGTGCGGCGCCCCTCCGCGCCGCCCCGCCGCCGGGAGGAGGCCGAGGAACCCTGGGACAGCCCCCGCCGCTGGGAGCCGAGCGACCCGATCTCCGCCGGGCCCGTGTCCGCGGGTCCGGTGTCCGCGGGGCCGCGCAGCGGCGGCGGTCGGCACAGCGTCGAGGACGACCGGGACCTCGAACCGGACTACTGGCGGCCCCCGGTCCGGTACGTCCCCGAGGAGGTCCCGCTGCCGGCCGACGACACGCCGACCCTGGTCGACCTCGCGTCCCGGCGGGCACGCCGGGCCGCCGGCGAGAGCAGGTCCGTGCGCCGCCGCCGGGTCAACGCCGACGCCGTCGACGGGGCGTACTGGGCCGGGCTGCGGGGTGAGGCGAAGTGATCCGGACGACCGTGCCCCCGGTGGCCTGCGTCGGCGAGCCCCGGCTCACCGCCGGCTTCGCCGAGTTCGGCCGGCTCGACCTGCCCGCCCACGAGGAGGTGCACGGGCCGGTCGGGCCGATGGAACCGGCCACCCTGCTCCGGCTCGCCGAGGGCGTACAGCTCAAGGGCAAGGGCGGCGCGGGCTTCCCGTTCGCGAGGAAGCTCCGCGCGGTGCTGGAGTCCTGCGAGCGGCGGGACCTCCCGGCGGCGGTGGTGGTCAACGCCACCGAGGGGGAGCCGGCGAGCTGGAAGGACAAGGTGCTGCTCACCCGGGCCCCGCACCTGGTCCTCGACGGCGCCGCGCTGGCCGCGTACGCGCTGGACGCCGACGAGATCGTCGTCGGGGTGGCCGACGACGGGGTGGGCCGCGACTCCCTGACCGAGGCGCTGGAGGAACGCCGGATGCCGGCGCCGACCAGCATCGTAACCGTGCCGCACCGGTTCATCTCCGGCGAGGGCGGAGCCCTGGTCAACGGCATCAACGGCCTGCCACACATCCCGCCGGGCACCAAGCGACGCTCCAGCGACTCCGGCGTCGGCGGCCTGCCCACCCTGCTCTCCAACGCCGAGACGTACGCCCAACTCGCGGTCGCCGCCCGGCTCGGCCCGTACGAGTACGCGGCGCTCGGCACCGACGACGAGCCGGGCACCGTGCTGCTCACCGTCACCGGCGCGGCGGGACGCCCGGCGGTGGTGGAGTGCGCGGCCGGCACCGCGCTGCGCGAGATCCTCGACCTGTGCGAGGTGCCGGACGGGCCGGGCATCCTGACGGGCGGCTACCACGGCAGGTGGATCACCCGGGAGGCGGCCGACCGGGCGGAGATCTCCCGCAAGGGGCTGGCCGCCGTGGGCGGCACCCTCGGCGCGGGCATCCTCGTCCCGCTCGGCGCGGACACCTGCCCGCTCGGCGAGGCCGCCCAGGTGGTGCGCTACCTGGCCGGCGAGTCCGCGGGGCAGTGCGGCCCGTGCCGGATGGGCCTGCCCGACCTGGCCCGCGCCGTCGACCTGGCGGTCTCCGGCAGCGCCCCGGTGGAGGTGGTCCGCGCCGCCGCCGGCGACGTGAAGGGCCGCGGGGCGTGCAGCCACCCCGACGGTACGGCCCGGTTCGCGCTCTCCGCGATGGAGGTGTTCACCGAGGACCTGCGGCTGCACACCACCGGCGAGGGGTGTGGCCGGCGGGTCCGGGCGGTGATGGGCCTGCCGGGCGCCCCCGACCCGAACCCGCAGCGGCTCACGCTCGACTGGTCCCGCTGCGACGGGCACGGGCTGTGCGCGCACGTGGTGCCGGACTTCATCCGGCTCGACGGGAACGGCTACC
>NZ_WAAS01000243.1:0-9655 GCF_008806585.1 Micromonospora sp. AMSO12t | reverse complement strand
CGGTCCGCGGCGGCGCGCCGATCCGCCCGTCGACGGCCTACGGGGCGCCGACGATGGTGGTGGGCGAGGACGCGGCGGCCGTGGTCGCGGCGACGAACGCCCCGTCGCCGCTCGTCGCGCCGGCCACGGCGGGCCGGCCGGACGGCACCACCACCGCCGCCCCGAGCAGGTCGGGAGGCGCCATCGCCCCGGGTCGGTCGGGAGGCGTCACCGCCGCTCCGGGCGGTGCCGCGACCGGACTTCCGGCGCAGCCGGCCACCGTTGCTCCGGCGCCGGACGCCGGACGTGCCACGTCGGCCGCCGAGCTGACCGACGAGTCGGCGGGCGATCCTGTGCCCGTCGCCTCGGGGGCGCGGGCCGGGGCCGGGGCGGTGTCGCGTACCGCCCGTGACGAGCAGCGCGGCCGGCAGGCCGCCCTCCCGGCCGTACCGGCCGGCTCCGGAGAGCACCGGTGAGCCGTCCCGTCGGTCGTGGTGACAACCGGACCGAAGGCCCGACGCGTCCATTCGCCGTGACCGAGGACGAGCTGGCGCAGGCGGTACGGGAGACGTTCGCCCGCCGGGTGTCCGTCGCGCGTCCGCTCGTCGCCGATCCGGCGGGACTGGCGATCCGGCGGGCCGACCGGTCCCGGCGCCGGCGGACGTTGACCGGGATCGCCCTCGCCGCGGTGGCCACCGTGACGGTCAGCGCCGGAATGGCCCAGCTCGGGCAGCAGCCCGGGCGACCCACCCATCCGACCGTGGTGCTCGGTGACCCGTACGCCTCGCCGTTGCCGGACCCGACCCCGCAGCTGTCGGCCGCTCCCCGGGCCGACCTGGGGCGGGGCGAGGTGGACCTCATCCTCAACGACGTGCTGGTCACCGCCGGCGGGCAGCGGCTCGCCCTGCCCGACGTGGGCACGGCCGCCGAGCGTGCCCAGCGGCTCCCCGACCGGGCCGGGTGGGCGGTGGTGGGCGCGCCGACGGCGGCCGGCCGGTCGCTGTGGATCGTGCTGTCGGACGGCAAGGCACACCTGCTCCTGGCCGGGGCCCGGGACATCGTCCTCAGCCCCGACGCGCGGCAGGTCGCCTGGCGGGAGGGGACGGATCTGGTCGTCGCGGGCATCGTCGGCACCCAGGTCGTCGCCGCCGCCCGCACCCCGGCGTCGCCCGACGCGGTACCGGTCGCCTTCGCCGGGGACACGGTCCTGGTCCGCCTCGCCCCCGACCGGCCCGGCCACGCCCTGTGGCGCCCGGCGGCGGGTCCGCCGCGCGGCGCGGGCGACGCCGCCCTGCACGTCTACGGCACCCGCCCGGACGGGCTGGCGGTCGCGTTGGTGTCCGCCGGCACTCCCCGCCGGCCCTGTGTCGCCCTGCTCGACCCGGCCCGGAACCTCGCACCGGTACGGACCGGATGCGGGCCGACGCTGACCGGCGCCGGAGCCGGCGGGGTGTCCGCCGACGGGCGGTGGCTCCTGGTCAACGGGAAGGCGGGCCGGCAGGACCGCGCGTTGCTGGTCGACCTGGACCAGCTCGCCGCCGCACCGGCGACCCGCCCGGCCGGTCCGCCCGTGGCCGGGCCGGTGGCGTGGACGCCGCAGGGGACGGCCCACTACCCGGCCGCGGACGGCGCCCTGGTGCGCGTCGAGGTGAGCCGCGTGCTCGACGGCGAGGTGGCCGTGTCCGTGCCCGTGGCCGGCCTGCCCGCCGGAGAACGCGTGGTGCCGGTGGGCGGCGACCGCCGTCCCTGACCGCGCCCGCGCGCCCGGGGCGGGCCGCCGGCCGGTAGCGTCGGGCCGATGAGCGCGGCACCGCGGATCGACCTGCACACCCACTCCACCGCCAGCGACGGCACGCTCAGCCCGGCCGAGCTGGTGCGGGCGGCGGCGGAGTCGGGGCTCGACATCGTGGCGATCACCGACCACGACACCACGGCCGGCTGGGCGCCGGCCCTGGCGGCGCTGCCGGCCGGGCTCAGCCTGGTCCGGGGCGCGGAGCTCTCCTGCCGGTGGTACGGCGAGGAGCCCGCGCTGCCGCTGCACCTGCTGGCGTACCTCTTCGATCCGGACGCCCCGGAACTCGTCGCGGAGCTGGCCCGGGTGCGGGCCGCCCGCGAGGAGCGGGGCGAGCGGATCGTGGCGCTGCTGCGGGCCGACGGGATCGACGTGAGCTGGCCGGAGATCCTGACCGGCGCGGGCGGCGGAACCGTGGGCCGGCCGCACATCGCGCAGGCGCTGATCCGGGCCGGCCTGGTGGCCACCACGACGGAGGCGTTCGGGCCGGACTGGCTGGGCGAGCGCTACCGGCTGCCCAAGGAGGACATCGACGTCTTCCGCGCGGTCCGGCTCGTCCGCGCGGCGGGCGGTGTGCCGGTCTTCGCCCACCCCCGGGCCACCCGGCGGGGGCGGATCGCGCCCGACGAGCTGATCGCCGACCTGGCCGCGATCGGGTTGGCGGGGCTGGAGGCCGACCACGAGGACCACTCCCCGGCCGAGCGGGCGCACGTGCGGGCCCTGGCCGGCGAGCTGGACCTGCTGGTGACCGGCTCGTCGGACTTCCACGGCACCCACAAGACCGTCCGGCTCGGGGCGTTCACCACCGATCCCGGGGCGTACGAGCGGATCGTCGCCGAGGCGGGCGGAGTGACCGAGGTCGCTTCCGGCTGATCCGCGTTTCCGCCTCCGGCGGCGCGGCTACGTTGATCACGTGGATGCCAAGCTGTTCGGCGAGGTCTTCGTGACCCTGCTGGTGATCGTCGACCCGCCGGGTATGATGCCCATCTTCCTGGCGCTGACCGGCCCCCTGACGGCGCGGGACCGCAACCGCGCCGCCTGGCAGGCCGTCGCCCTGGCGCTGGGCGTGATCGTGATCTTCGCGGTGGCGGGGCAGACGCTGCTCGACTACCTGCACGTGGACCTGCCGGCGTTGCAGGCGGCCGGCGGGCTGCTGCTCATCCTGGTGGCGTTGGAGCTGCTCACCGGCAAGGCCGACGACCCGAGCCAGCAGGCCACCTCGAACATCGCCCTGGTGCCGCTGGGTACGCCGCTGCTGGCCGGCCCCGGCGCCATCGTGGCCACCATGCTCTTCGTCCAGCAGGCCGACGGCGGGGCGGACGTCACGGCCATCGCCGCCGCGATCGTGGCCGTGATGGTCACCGTCTGGATCGTGCTGCGGTTCTCCGGCGGGATCGTCAAGATCCTGCGACCCGGTGGGATCGAGGTGCTGACCCGGATCGCCGGCCTGCTGCTGGCCGCGATCGCGGTGCAGCTCATCGCGGACGCGGTGGCCGCGTTCGTGACCCAGTACGCCAACATGACCTGACCGGCGGCCGGTTCTGTCGGGGGTGGATGGCAGGATCGCGGTGTGCGACGAGCCTCTTCAGCCGGACGGTCCTCCACCAGCGGCGGCCGGGCGCCCCGGCCGCGCGGCGAGCAGCCCGAGCAGCTCGGCTTCGAGGGCATGCCGGAGCGGCTCTTCGTCTGCACCCCGAGCAAGCTCGGCGCCTATGCCGACTGCCCCCGCCGCTACCGCTACTCCTACGTCGACCGTCCGGCCCCGCAGAAGGGCCCGCCGTGGGCGCACAACTCCCTCGGCGCGAGCGTGCACAACGCCCTGAAGAACTGGTATGCCCTGAGCCCCGAGCGGCGTCGGCCGGAGGCGCTCGCCGCGTTGCTCAAGGGCACCTGGGTGCGTGAGGGCTACCGTGACGACGAGCAGGAGCGGGCCGCCTACCGGCGGGCCCTGGGCTGGCTGGAGTCCTACGTCGAGACCCTGGAGCCCGGGGCCGACCCGCTCGGCGTGGAGCGCGTGGTGGCGGTCAAGACCGCGGTGCTCGCCTTCAACGGCCGGGCCGACCGGATCGACTCCCGCCCCGGGCCCGACGGCCCGGAGCTGGTGATCGTCGACTACAAGACGGGCCGCACGGGACTGGACGCCGACGACGCGCGCGGCTCGCAGGCGCTGGCGCTCTACGCGTACGCCGCCGAGCGGGTGTTCCGCCGGCCGTGCCGCCGGGTGGAGCTGCACCACCTGCCGACCGGCACGGTGGCCGCCCACGAGCACACCGTGGAGTCGCTGGCCCGGCAGCTCACCCGGGCGGAGGAGACCGCCCGCGACATCATGGCCGCCGAGCGGGCGGTCGCCGACGGGGAGGACCCCGACGAGGCGTTCCCGACCACGCCGGGCCCGCGCTGCGGCTGGTGCGACTACCGGCGCACCTGCCCGGTGGGGGCGCAGGCGCCGGGCAAGGAGCCGTGGGCGGCCGTCGAGCGCGCCGCCGACCCGGTGGTCGCGCCCGCGATCGACCCGGCGTCCGGCCAGGACTGACCACCCCCGCAGGCACGGTCACCCTGCCGGCGACACGGTGCCGGCCCGGGTCGCACAGGGCGCCCACCGGGCAGCCGGTTCGGCCGTGGGTCAGGCCGGCGTGCCGGTGAGCCGGGCGGCGCGTTCCTTGGCGGCCTGCTGCAACGGCCCCTCCCGCCACCGGCGGGGCAACGTGGCGAGGGTCAGCCGCAGCGCCCGGACGCTCAGGTCGGCGGAGAGCGCGGTCGTGGGCAGGCCCAGCCCGCCGTACATCCGCCGGGCCCAGGCCGGCAGCAGCGCGAGCGCCGTGCCGGCGATGCCGAAGTACGCCCAGCGGGGCGGCCCGAGGTTGAGCCCGATCCGGGCGGGCAGGCTGAGCTTCCACGGGATCGGCGGCGCGGTGAGGAAGAGCGCCGTCTCGGCCGCCTCGCGGGTCATCCGTAGCTCCGGACGGATCCGCCGGTAGTAGTCGGCCACCTCGGCGGCGGTGCCCGGCACCGTCGCCGGGTCCAGGCCGACCAGGGCGGCGGAGCGCCGCTGCTCGGTGTAGTAGCCGTCGATCTCGTCGGCGGTCAGCGGCAGCCCGGCCCGGCGGGCCGTGTCGAGGAACGATTCGACCTCGGTGACGTGCACCCAGCGCAGCAGTTCGGGATCGTCGACCCGGAACTCCTCCCCGGTGAACAGGTCGGTGGCCCGCAGGCGGGCGTGCCGGCGGCGTACCCGGAGCCCGGCGGCCTCCGCCTCGGCGGTGGTGCCGTAGATGGTGGTGCCGACGTAGGTGGCGGTACGCACCAGGCGGCCCCAGGCGTCGGAGCGGTAGTTGCTGTTCTGGGCGACCCCGGCCATGGCCCGGGGATGCAACGACTGGAGGTAGAGCGAACGCAGGCCGGCGACGATCAGGATCGGCTCCTCGTGCACCTTCCACGTGACCGAACCCGGACCGAAGAGGCCGAGGTCATCGGAGTCCACCGACCAAGGGTGCCACGCGGTGCCGCCGCGCGCCGCGTGGAGAGCGGTCGGCCCTCAGTCGTCGGCGGAGCGGCGGGCCTGGCAGGTGGGGCAGAGGCCCCAGAACGTCACTTCCGCCTCGTCGACCTCGAACCCGTGGGCGATGTCCGGGTCCAGGCAGGGCGCGCTGCCGACCGCGCAGTCGACGTCGGCGATCTCCCCGCAGCCCCGGCAGACGACGTGGTGGTGGTTGTCCCCGGCCCGGGCCTCGTAGCGGGCGGGGCTGCCGGCCGGCTCGATGCGGCGGGACAGCCCGGCGCGCGACAGCGCGCCCAGCACGTCGTAGACCGCCTGGGTGGAGACCGAGTCGATGCGCTGGCGCACCTGGCGGGTGATCTCGTCGACCTCGAGGTGGCCGCCGGCGGCCAGCACGTCGAGCACGGCGAGGCGCGGCCGGGTGACCCGCAGGCCCCTCGACCGGAGCAGTTCCTCGCCACCGGGCATGTGCCAATGACAGCACGCGGGTCGGGGACCGACAACCGGCCTCCGGTGCAGGGTGGCGCCGGCCACAACCCCGGTCGCCCCGAGCCGGCCGCCGGGTCGGCGGGTTCCTCGCCGGGGAACGGTGAACCGGACCGGCTCCGGGCGCGTGTTCCCGATCGAGATTGACTGGGCGGGTCGACCGGCGCACCGTACGCTGGCCCCGCGACCGCGTACGCCGGAGGTGTGGATGTTCAAGGAGATCCTGGGTCTGCCGGCCCACGTGCTGGTGGTGCACGCGGTCGTCGTGCTCGTGCCGCTGCTGGCCCTGCTCTCCGCCGCGTACGTGGCGTTGCCCCGGTTCCGGGCGCGGCTGGACTGGGCGGTGGCGATCCTCGCCGTGGTGGCGCCCGTGTCGGCCTTCGTCGCCGTCGAGTCGGGGGAGGAGCTGACGGACGCGTTCCTCGCCCGGGGCATGCAGGGCCCGATCGTGGAGCAGATCTTCACGCACTCCCGCTACGGCGACATCCTGTTCCGCTGGGTGCTGCCGCTGGCCGTGGCGTCGCTGCTGCTGCTGTTCGTGACGAGCGGGCACCGGCGGGTGCCGAAGCTGCCGTCCTGGGTGACCCCGGTGCTGTCGGTCGTGGTGGTGGCGCTCGGCGTCGTCAGCCTCGTCTACGTGTACCTGACCGGGCACTCCGGGGCCGAGACCGTCTGGGGCAACACCCTCTGACGTCCCTCCGGCCGCGTCGGGCCGACAGGCGGCGCGGGCCGCGACCGGGCCGAGGTCAGAACACGAGCCGGGAGCAGAGCACGCAGACGAGGAGCACCAGCACCACACCGGCCACCGTGCCCACGCCGTACGTGAGTCGTTGCGCCCGCTGCTCCGCCGCGTCGAGTTCCGCCATGTCCTGCGCCGGCAGTCGCCGGGGCGGTGGCGGTCGCAGGTGCACCGGTGGGCGCCACCCGGCCGGTGGCGGGGTGGTCGCGGGCGGGCCCGCGTAGCCGCTCCCACGCGCCGGGGGTGGCGTGGCCGGCCCCGGCGGCGCGCCCGTGGGCCGCTCGGGCGAGGCGTCGGGCCGTCGCCAGTACTCGTCCGGGGCGCCGCCGGAGGTGGGGGTCGTCACGCCGTCCGACGCTACCAACGCCCCGGCCCGGCGGCCGGCCGGACGCGGCGGCCCGGCGGTTCGTCGTCGCTCCCGCCGGTGGTGGCTGCGCTAGTCTTGCCGCTCGTGAGCATCACCGAGGATCCGGGCCTGCCGGCGGTACGCGGCGACGACGACCGCGCCGTCGACCTCAGCGACGACTTCGTGGTGCTGCCCGAGCAGACCGCCGACGACACCGACCGGGGCTGGGGCGAGCGCTCGGGCGGCAACGACGACTGGCTGCTCGCGGAGCGCCCCCCGCACTGGGACTGAGCGGCTCACCGCCGCCCGGTGGACGAGCGCGGCCGGCCCGGGGACCGGCCCAGCTTCGGGGGCCGGCCCCCGGGCCGGGGCGGCGTGGGTCAGGAGGAGCTGGCGCTGCTGGCGGCCGGGGCCTTGCCCCCGCCGCCGGTGGAGCCGCCCGAGCCCGACGACGGGGACGAGCCCGACGACGAGGACGAGGAACCGGCGGACGAGCCCGACGACGAGGACCCGCCGGACGAGCCGGAGTCACCGCCGGAGGACGAGTCGGACTTCGCCGGCTTGGCGGCGGCGCCGCTCTTCGCGCTGTCCGAGCCGGACGAGCGCGAGTCCGTGCGGTAGAAGCCCGATCCCTTGAACACGATGCCGACGGAGTTGAAGACCTTCCGCAGCCGTCCCTCACACGCCGGGCACTCGGTCAGCGGTGCGTCGGAGAAGGACTGCACCGCCTCGAGCTGGTGGCCGCACGCGGTGCAGGCGTACTGGTACGTGGGCACGTTCTCCTCCGGATCTGGCACGGCCGTTCTGGCACTCGACGGATTCGAGTGCCAATGGTGCGTCATCGCCCCCGGATTCGTCCAGCGGAAGTGTGGGGCGCGACACCCGCCACGCCCCCCGGGGCGGCGTCCAGCGTACGCAGGCCGTCGGCGGGCGTGACGACCGCGCGTACCGGGCGGTCGTGCGGCTCGGCGGGAAGCGCCTCCACCAGCTCGCCGTCGTGCAGCGGGACCACGGTCAGGGCGGTCGCCGGCACCCGGGCCAGCGCCCGGTCGTACGAGCCGCCGCCCCGGCCCAGCCGCAGCCCCCGGCGGTCCACCGCCAGCGCGGGCAGCACCACCAGTTGCGCCCCGGCGACCGCCGCCCGGCCCAGCCGCGGCCCGGCCGGCTCGCGCATCCCCCGCCCGGCGGCCACCAGCCCGGCCGGCCCGCTCCAGGCCGCCCAGTCGAGGTCGAGGTCGTCGCACAGCACCGGCAGCAGCAGCTCCCCGCCCGGCGGCAGCGCCGCGTGCAGCACCGTCGGCAGGTCGGGCCCGCCCGGTTCGGAGCCGACCGGCACGTACGCCGTCATCCGCAGCGGGCGCAGCCGGCGTACGAGAGCCACCAGCTCGGCCTGGACGCGCCCGGCGGCGTCGGCCCGCTGCGGCGCGGTCAGCGCCCGGCGGCGGGCGAGAACGGCGGCGCGCACATCCCGCTTCGCCTCTTGCGCTCCATCAGAAAAATCGGGCACGCAACACTCCTGACGCAACGTTTGTCGCCTGGTGGCTCTGTGTCAGCATCGCAAGCAACGGCGGCGGAACTTCCGGGGGGACCGAGTGACGCTACGCGGGCGGTTGACCACAGCCTTCCTGGCGGTGGCGCTCGGCCCGGTGGTGCTCGGGGTGATGTTCGTCGGGGCGACCGTGGCGGCGGTCGACTCGAGCCGCTCCACCGAGCGGCTCGCGGTGGCCGCCGCGACCGTGCGCACCTCCGTCGACGCCCTCTGCCAGCAGTTGCGGGCCGCCGCCGACGCGGTCGCCCTGGCCGGCGACCGGCCGGCCGCCGCGAGCCAGGTGGTCCGCCGTGGCCTGGCCGCCGCGGTGCGGGTCGCCGACGTCACCGGCCGGGTCACCTACGCCAGCCCCGGCGGCCCCGCGGGGCCCTGGCGGGACTGCGCCGACCCGCCGGCAGCCGGGCCGGTGCGGGCGCTCGCGGCCCGCGCCGACCTGCGCGACCGGGCCGGTGGGCCGCTCGGCACGGTCACCGCCGCGCAGCCGGTCGACCCGGCCTTCGTGGCGCGCCTCGCGGCCGTGACGGGGGTGGCGGTCACCCTGATCGACGACGCCGCGGCGCCCGTCCGGCTCGCCCACAGCACCGAGTCGACCGGCGTACGCGACGCCGTGCTCGCCGCCGCCGACACGCTGCACGGCGAGCGCGTCGCCGAGACCCCCGACGGCCGGTACGTCCGCCTGGTCGGCCCGTCCTCCGGGCAGCCCCTGCCGCTGGTGCTCTCTGTCCCCAGCGAACGACCACGCGGCCTGTACGTCGCACTGGGCTCGGCGGTGCTGGTGGCGACCCTGCTGGCCGTGGTGGCCGCCTGGCGGCTGGCCCGGGTCACGACCCGCCCGCTGGTCGAGCTGGCGGGCGCGGTGGACCGGGTGGCGCGCGGCGACCTGACCGCCCGGGTGCCGGTGCGCAGCCGGGACGAGATCGGCCGGCTGGCCGGCGCGTTCAACCGGATGACCCGCGAGACGGGCACCTACGTGGCGGCGCTGACCAGCAGCCGCGACCAGCTGCGCGGGCACCTCGCGGTGCTGGGGGACACCCTGGCCAGCACCCACGACCTGCAACGCATCCTGCGGGTGATCCTGCACAGCGCGATCGCGGCGACCGGCGCCCGGGCCGGGGCGGTGCTGCTCGTCGACGACGGCGGGGTGCTCGTCGCGCAGTGCACCGAGGGGCTGGACGAGCCCGACCCGGCGGACGAACCCTCGGGGCCGTTGCGGGTGCCGCTGGGCAGCGGTGTGGTGGGCGCCGTCGCGGCGACCGGGGAGCCGCGCC
>NZ_WAAS01000242.1:0-9669 GCF_008806585.1 Micromonospora sp. AMSO12t | reverse complement strand
GGACAGCCGCCCCACCGCCCGCCCCGGCAGCGCCTGCTCCGCCGGGGCGATCCGCCCCTTCAGCGGTACGCCCACCGCCTCCAGCCCCGTCGGCCAGAGCTTCTTCGGCGTGATCTCCACGCCGGGCCGGCCGAGGAAGGTCTGCGCGGCGGTCTGCGCCACCTCCGACACGTCGGCCGTGAACAGCGGGCCGGCGCAACGGTCACAGCGGCCACAGTCGGCGGCCCCGACGTCGTCCAGGCACTCGCGCAGGTAGCGCAGCCGGCAGTCGGGGGTGGTCGCGTACTCCCGCATGGCCTGCTGCTCGGCGGCGCGCGCCTCGGCGACGCGGCGCAACCGGGCCTCGTCGTAGACCCAGGGCTCCCCGGTGGCGAGCCAGCCGCCGCGCACCCGGCGGACCGCGCCGTCGACGTCGAGCACCTTGAGCATCAGCTCCAGCCGGGCCCGGCGCAGGTCGACGATCGGTTCGAGCGCCTGGGTGGAGAGCGGCCGGTCGGTGTGCAGGGCGGCCAGGACGGCGCGGACCTGCGCCTCGGGTGGGAAGGCGAGCGAGGCGAAGTAGCGCCAGATCGCGGCGTCCTCGGTGCCGGGCAGCAGCAGCACCTCGGCGTGCGCGACGGCCCGGCCGGCACGGCCGACCTGCTGGTAGTACGCGATCGGGGACGGCGGCGCGCCGAGGTGCACGACGAAGCCGAGGTCGGGCTTGTCGAAGCCCATGCCCAGCGCGCTCGTGGCGACGAGCGCCTTGATCTTGTTGTCCAGCAGGTCCTGCTCGGCGGCCCGCCGGTCGGCGTCCTCGGCCTGCCCGGTGTAGGAGGCGACGGCGTAGCCCCGGGAACGCAGGAACTCGGCGGTCTCCCCCGCTGCGGCGACCGTCAGCGTGTAGACGATGCCCGAGCCGGGGAGCCGGTCCAGGTGGTCGGCGAGCCACGCCAGCCGGTACGCCGGGCTCGGCAGCTCGACCACGCCGAGGCGCAGCGACTCCCGGTCCAGGCTGCCGCGCAGCACGAGGGCGTCGCCCAACTGCTCCGCCACGTCGGCGGTGACCCGGGCGTTGGCGGTGGCCGTGGTGGCCAGCACCGGGGTGCGCTCGGGCAGGTTGCCCAGGAACGTACGCAGCCGGCGGTAGTCCGGCCGGAAGTCGTGCCCCCAGTCGGAGACGCAGTGCGCCTCGTCGACCACCAGCAGGCCGGTCGTGGCGGCCAGCTTCGGCAGCACGGTGTCCCGAAAGTCCGGATTGTTGAGCCGCTCCGGGCTGATCAGCAGCACGTCCACGGCGCCGGCGTGGATCTCGGCGGTGATCTCGTCCCACTCGTCGAGGTTGGCGGAGTTGATCGTGCGCGCCCGGATGCCGGCCCGGGCCGCCGACTCGACCTGGTTGCGCATGAGCGCCAGCAGCGGCGAGACGATCACGGTGGGCCCGGCGACGCCTTCTGCGCCGGCCGCCTCCCGGTCCCGCAGCAGGGCGGTGGCCACGAAGTAGACCGCCGACTTGCCCCACCCGGTGCGCTGCACGCAGAGGACCCGACGACGGTCGACCACCAGCGCCTCGATCGCCCGCCACTGGTCCTCCCGGAGCCGAGCGTGCTCGCCGGCCAACCGCCGCAGCACCGCCTCGGCCCGCTCCCGTACCGCCGTCCGATCCTGGCTCATCCGGCATTTCTACCAGCTCCGGCGGACGTTCCCCGCTTTCGCGAGACGGCGGACCGCCCGGGGGCACACCGCCCGACCGCCCTCGGAGGGAACGGCCCGCGCGCGGGTCGGCCGCTTATGAGGCCGAGCGCCCGGGCGGGCCCTCAGGGCCAACGCGGCGGCCCGGGCGCGTGCCAAGATCTGCGGCGGCAACAGTCCAGCTAGGAAAGAGAATCATGCGAATCACGCAGCAGACCGGCCCCGCCGGCAGGGTCCGACGGGTCGCGGCGGCAGCCGTCTCCCTGGTGGCCGCGACCTCCCTGGTCGCCGGGTGTGGCAACGACGACGCCCAGGACGCCCCGGCGGCCTCCTCGCCGGTCCCGGCGGCGTCCCCGTCGGCCAACCCGAAGAGCACGCTCCTGGCGGCGGTGCCGGACGAGGAGGACCCGGCCTTCCGGTTCAGCGGCAGCGACCCGACCGGCGTCGTCACCGGCGTGGTGGACCCGGCGGGCAAGGGCATGGACCTCACCGTGACCGAGAAGGACAAGGAGCTCGACTTCACCATGAAGCTCTCCTTCCGCCTCATCGAGCAGCGCTCCTGGATGAAGGTGAGCTTCGACGGCGCCGAGGAGCTCAGCAGCATGCTCAAGCTGCCGAAGAAGTGGATGGAGCTGGACCACGCGAAGCTGACCGACCCGGCCAGCGTGCCCTACTACGAGGGTGCCGACCCGGGCAACACCGGCGCGATCCTCGGGGCGGTGGGAGACACCGTGACGGACCAGGGCGGCGGGACCTACACCGGGACCGTGGACCTGACCCACGGCGAGCACGTGCGCCAGGCCATGGCCGACGCCGTGGACGTCGACGCGCTCGGCGCCGCGGCGAAGACGATCCCGTTCACGGCCGTCGTCGGGGCGGACGGGAACCTCACCTCGCTCACCCTGGAGATCCCGGCGGTCGGCAAGCTCAAGGCCACGAAGTACGTCGTGAAGTACTTCGACTTCGGCAAGGCCCCGAAGGTCACCGTGCCGACGGGCAGCCAGGCGCAGAAGGCTCCGGCGTCGGCGTACGAGCTGCTGAACAGCTGACGTACGAGGACGGAAGACGGGGTCGCGGTCGCACGAGGGGGCCGCGGCCCCGGTCGGGGTGGCCGGCAGTGGTCAGGCCGGCGGGCGGGACACCACCGCCCGGACCGCCTCGACCAGGCTGGTCGTGCGGGGGTCCGGGCCCATCGTGACGCGGAGCCCGCTCGTCACGTAGCCGAAGGCGATGCCGCTGGCCGCGTCGGCGTAGCCGAGCGAGCCGCCGTGGCCGGGAAAGCCGAAGGCGGTGGGCGACCACCAGGGCTGGTCGGGCAACGGCAGGCCGAAACCGAGCGCCGGCCGGGTCGGCACCAGCAGGACCCGGTCGACCCCGCCGGCCTGTTCCCGGGTGGCGGCGTCGAGGGTGGCCGCGTCGAGGATCCGGACGCCGTCGACCTCGCCGATCAGGCCGGCGTAGAAGCGGGCCAGCGACGAGGCGGTGCAGATGCCGTTGACCGCCGGGATCTCGGCCGCCCAGGTACGCGGGTCGGCGAGGTCGAGTGGCGGGTCGGTCACCATCGTCGACCGGACCACCAACGAGGTCGGATCGGTGTACGCGGCCAGCGCCTCCAACGCCGCCCCGGCGGCCAGCGCCTCCGGTGCCGCCACGGCGGCGGGCGGGGCGACCGGCTGCTCGACGAGCCGGGCGACCCGGTGCGCCTCGGCGGCGGGCAGGCCGACCCAGAAGTCCAGGCCCAGCGGTGTGGCGATCTCTTCGGCGAAGTACGTGCCGAGGCTGCGGCCGGAGACGCGGCGTACCACCTCGCCGACCAGCCAGCCGTAGGTGAGCCCGTGGTAGCCGTGTGCCGTGCCCGGCTGCCAGGCCGGCGCCTGGGCGGCCAGCGCGGCGACCATCGGCTCCCAGGTCAGCGCCTGCGCCAGTGGAACCGGCCGGTCGAGCACCGGCAGCCCCGCCTGGTGGGACAGGAGCCAGCGGACCGGGATCCCGTCCTTGCCGGCCGCCGCGAACTCCGGCCAGTACTCGGCGACGGGTGCGTCGAGGTCGAGCTGCCCGCGCTGGGCCAGCAGGTGTGCGCAGGCCGCCGGCACGCTCTTGGTGGCCGAGAAGACCACCTGGAGGGTCTCCTCCCGCCAGGGGCGGCCGGTGGCGGGATCGGCGAGCCCGCCCCACAGTCTGGCCACCTCCTGACCGTGTCGGTAGACGCTGAGGGCCGCGCCGATCTCGGACCGCGTATCGAAGTTCGCCAGGAACGCCTCCCGGACCGGCTCGTAACCCGGCGCCACGGTGCCGCTGACCACGGACATGCGCTCTCCTTCGCAGCGTCGGGCCCGGACGACGATCAGCCCGGGCAGCTGCGTCAGGATAGCCTGACGCCGATAGTCAGGAAACCCTGACAAGCATATGCTTGCGGGATGGCGGAGGAAGTGGTGCCGGGGCACGCGGACCTCATCGGGTTCCGGTTGCCGGACGGGACGCTGAGTACCGACGCCGCAGCGCCCGCGACGACCGTCGGCTACCGGGCCGGGTGCAGTTGCGGCTGGGTCGGCGCCAGCGACTACCCGGCCGCCGAGGAGGGCCGCTGGATGGCCGCCTCCGAGTGGGGCGGACACATCAGGCCGATCCTGGCCGCCACACCGCCCGGTTGGCTGATGGGCCGTTCCGACACCCTCCGCGACAACGTCGCCGAGCTGGCCACGACGTGGCCGTTGCAGGCGCTCGGCATCCTCGCCGAGGTGGAACGCTGGCAGCGGCCGCTGATCGAACGCGCCGTCGTGTCGGCGCGGGAGGCCGGGCTCTCCTGGGCCGAGATCGGCAACGCGCTCGGCATCAGCCGGCAGTCGGCGCACGAGCGGTTCCGCAACCTCGCACCGCCGAAGCCTCCCGCCTGAACGGGTCCGGAGGCGCGCCCCGCCCACAGCGGTCGGTACTCGATCGACGCCCGCGGGCCGTCGGTCCCCGGCCACGCGCAGGCCCCGCCGATGACGAGCCGTCGCCGGGCGGCGGCAGCTGCGTCATCGGCGGGGCCTGGGCCCGCGCCGTCAGGAGCGGCGGGACGGGGTGCGCAGGGAGTGCTTCAGGAGTGCCAGGCGCGGGGCGAGGCTGGCCAGGCCGCCGGGGAAGAAGTAGACGGCCAGGATGAAGACCGTGCCGAGCACGAAGAGCGGCTGCGACAGCGGGTTGCTCAGGAACGCCGGCAGGGCCTCCACCGCGTCGGACGTGCCGAACGCGACCAGCCGGTGGTCCAGGTACATGTAGAGGATCCCGCCGATCACCGGGCCCCACCGGGTGCCCGGCCCGCCGAGCACCACCATGACCAGCAGCGCCAGGGTCCACTCGGAGGAGGTGATGTGCGGCGAGGCGCCGCCGACGATCAGGACGTAGACCGCGCCACCGGCCGCCGCCAGGCCGCCGGCCAGGGTGAACGCCACCAGCTTGAACCGGTACGGGTCGAGCCCGAGCACCCCGATCCGCCGCTCGTCGTCGCGCAGGCCGGCGAGCACCCGCCCGGTCGGCGAGCCGGAGACCCGGTGCACCACGAAGACCACCACGACCAGGTACGCCAGCGCCAGCCAGTAGAGGTTGACGGTGTTGGTGACCCCGACCAGCCCCTCGGGCAGCCCGGAGACGTCCAGCGGCAGCCCCTCCTCGCCGCCGGTGAGCCCGCCGAAGTCGCGGGCCACCAGGATCGCCCCGACCTGGGCGAAGGCGAGCGTCACCATGGCGAACGCGATGCCGACGGTACGCAGCGCCACCGCCCCGAGCAGCGCGGCGAGGATCGTCCCACCGATGATCGCGAGCAGCCCCGCCTGCCACAGCGGCAGCCCCGCCTTGGTGACCAGAATGTCGGTGCCGTAGACGCCGGCGGCGAAGTAGAGGGCGTGCCCGAAGGAGAGCATCCCCGTCCGCCCGAAGAGCAGGTCGTACCCGGCGGCCAGGCCGCCGAAGACCAGGCAGACGGCGAGCAGTTGCAGGGTGCCCGGGGAGTTCAGCGCCCCCTCGAAGATCCCCGGCAGGTGCAGCGTCGAGTACGGCAGGATCAGCGCGACCACCAGCGCGACCAGCGGCAGGTACGGGCGCAGCCCGTGCCACCGTCGGCGCCCCGGCGTCAGCTCGTCGGGCACGGCGGCCGGCGGTGCCGGAACCTCGGGGCTCTTGACCTCGGTCATGCCGTTGCCACCTTTCCGGCGATGCCCTGCGGGCGCAGCAGCAGCACCACGGCCAGCAGCGCGACCACGCAGATGTCGCCCAGCCCGGAGGTGCCGTAGTAGTTGACGAACTGTTGGGTCAGGCCGACGGCGACGGCCGCGTACGCGGACCCGATCACCGAGCCCATCCCGCCGATGACCACCACGATGAACGCGAAGATCAGCAGTGAGCCGCCCTGGCCGGGCGAGACGGTGCCGAAGTAGACGCCGCCGAGCGCGCCGGCCAGCGCCGCAGCCGCCCCGCCGATGGCGAAGACCAGGGTGAACGCCTTGCGCACGTCGATGCCGAGCGCGGTGACCATCTCCCGGTTCTCCACGCCGGCCCGGATGATCAGGCCGTAGCGGGTCCAGCGGAGGAAGGCCAGGATCGCGCCGAGCACCAGCACCGCGGCGATGATCAGCAGCAGGCCGCCGTTGGGCACGTTGGCGCCGAGGATTCCGGTGACCTGCCGGGTCCACTCGGGGCGTGGGAAGGGCCGGGCGTCCGCGCCCCAGGTCGCCTGGAGCAGCGCCACGCCGGCCAGCGAGAGGCCGACGGTGACCAGCACCTGCTCGATGGTGCGGGAGTAGAGCGGCCGGATCAGCACCAGCTCGACGAGCACCGCCACCAGCGTGCCGGCGGCCACCCCGAAGATGACCGCGACCACGAAGCCGAAGCCGTCCGACCCGGCGCCGGGCAGGTTGTGCGCCGCCCACCAGGTCCCGTACGCGCCGACGCCGAGGAAGACGCCGTGCGCGAAGTTGAGCACGTCGGCCAGGCCGAAGACCAGGGAGAGCCCGCTGGCGACCAGGAAGTAGAGCGCCGCCAGGCCGAGCCCGGTCAGCGTCAACAGGATGACGGTGTCCATCAGTGCTGGTCCTTCCGCGCGGCGGCCGGCGTACCGGCGGGGTGGTGTCCCTCCGCCGAGCCGACGCCCAGCAGCGACTTGGTCAGGGCGGTCTCCAGCAGCAGTTCCTGCGCGTCGCCGGTCCAGGCGACCTGGCCGGCGGCCAGCACGACCGCGTCCCGGGCGAGCCGCCGGACCACGGCCAGGTTCTGCTCGACGAGCAGCACCGGCACGGATTCGGCGACCCGTTCCAGCACCTCGGCCACCTCGGTCACCACCTTCGGCGCGAGCCCCTTGGTCGGCTCGTCGACCAGCAGCAGCCGGTTGTCGTTGAGCAGCACCCGGCCGATCGCGAGCATCTGCTGCTGACCGCCGGAGAGCGAGCCGGCCCGTTGCCGTCCGCGCCGGTCCAGCTCCGGGAAGAGCGCGAACACCTTGTCGTACGCCGGGGTGCTGCCCCGCCGCTCGGCGAGCCGGAGGTTCTCCGCGACGGTGAGCCCGGCGAAGACGCACCGGTCCTCCGGCACGTAGCCCAGCCCGCCGCGGACCAGCCGGTGGGTGGGCCGGGCCAGCAGGCTCTGGGCGCCCATCCGGACGGTGCCCCGCACCTCGCCGGCGGGCGGGGTGAGGCCGACGATCGCGCGCAGCGTGGTCGTCTTGCCCACGCCGTTGCGCCCGAGCAGGACGGTGACGCCGGTCGGGGCGACCGTGAAGGACACCCCCTGGAGGATGTGCAGCCCGGCGATGCGGACCGACAGGTTCTCCACACTGAGAATGGGTTCCACTAGAGCGACTCCCCCAGGTAGGCCTCTTGCACGGTGGGGTTGGCCATCACCGTCTCCGGGGTGTCGCAGGCCAGCAGCGCGCCGTGGTGCATCACGGCGATCCGGTCGGCCAGTTCCAGGATGACGTCCATGTGGTGCTCGACCATCAGCACCGACCGGCCGCTGTCGCCGGTGAGCGAGCGGATCACCGAGACCAGCTCAGGTACGTCCTCGGCGCTGACCCCGGCCATCGGCTCGTCGAGCAGCATGACCCGGGGCTCCCCGGCGAGCAGCAGGGCGATCTCCAGCTTCCGCTTCTCGCCGTGGGCGAGGGTGCCGGCCAGCGCCGTACCCCGGTGGGCGAGGCCGACCCGGTCGAGCGCCGCGTCGGCGGCGGCGGCGACCTCCCGGTCGGCCGCCGCCCGCCGCCACAGCTTCATCGAGCCCCCGCGGTGCGCCTGAACGGCGAGCCGGACGTTCTCCCGCACGCTGAGCGAGCCGAAGACCGAGCTTGCCTGGAAGGTACGGCCGAGGCCGAGACGGGCCCGCTTGTGCGGCGGCAGGGAGCCGATGTCCTGCCCGTCGAGGGTGATCCGTCCTTCCGTGGCCCGGCGTACGCCGGTGATCAGGTTGAACAGTGAGGTCTTGCCGGCGCCGTTGGGCCCGATGACGCCGAGGAACTCCCCGGGCGCCAGGTCGAGGTAGACGCTGTCGACGATGGCGACCTCACCGATCCGCCAGGTCAGACCGCGGGTGGCGAGCATCTGGTGTCAGCCCTTCATCGCCACGGCCGGCGGCGCGGACTCGTCCCCGGTCAGCGCCTTCTGGGCGGTGGCCGTGAACGCGGTGCCGCTGCCGGACAGCTTGGCTTGGAACATCGGCTGCAGCAGCGCGTGGTCCTCGGCCCGGATGGTCATCTTGCCCTTGACCCCGTCGAAGCTCCAGCCCTCCAGCGCCTTCACCATCTTCTCGACGTCGTCGCCGCCCTCCTCGATGGCCCGTACGACCATCTGCGCGGCGGCGAAGCCGTCCGGGTGGAACAGGTCGACGGTGCCGACCTTGGCCTTCAGCGCCTTCACGGCCTCGTTGTCGGAGGCCCCGTCGAAGTAGTGCGACAGGAAGGAGATCTTGCTGCCGGCGGCGCCGAAGGTCGGCCACGAGGCGCGGATGTCCAGGCCGGTGACGACCGTGGTGGAGGAGAGCACGCCCTGCTGGTCGAGCGTCTGCCACATCGCGGGGGCGGTGGTGCCGGCCCAGGCGACGAAGAGCAGGTCCGGCTTGGCGGACTTGATCTGGCTGGCGAACGGGGTGAACTCGGTGGCGCTGGCCGGCGCCCGGACGCTGCTGACGGCCGCGCCCGCGCCGCCGATGACGGCCTTCACGGCCGCCTCGTTGGCGTCGCCGAAGGCGCCGTCCTGGGCGAACACCACGACCTTCTTGCCGGCCGGGTCGCCGATGAACGACTTGGCGGTCACCACGTCCTGGTACGACTGCCGCCCGGAGCGGAACGTGTACTTGTTGGCGCCGGTCACCGCGTCGGTGGCGGCGGGCCCGGAGATAAAGAGGACCTTGTTCTGCGCGGCGATCGGGGCCACCTGGAGGGCCACGCCGGAAGCCGTCGAGCCCGCGATGATCTTGTTGCCCTTGCCGATCAGGTCCTTGGCCGCGGAGACCGCCTTCGCCGGGTCACCCGCGTCGTCGACCTCGGTGACCTCGACGGCCCGGTCGCCCACGTTGTTGGTGCCCTTGGTGGCGAAGTCGAGGCCGGCCTTGAATCCCTCGATGTACTGCTTGCCGTAGCTGGCGAGGGCTCCCGACTGGGAGTAGACCAGGCCAACCTTCACCGGGGCGGCGCTGTCGCCGCCACCGGAGGCGGTGTCCTGCGGGCTGCCACAGGCCGTGGCGGCGAGCGCCGCGGCCATCATCGTGGCGGCGGAGAGGAACACCCGCCGCGTCGTCCGGACCGTCATTGCGACTCCACGTGAGGACTCGGAGGTAGGGAACTCATATGACGGCTCACGCTAGAAGTGACGTCACCCACGGGCTATGTGGCCGAAACACACAAGTAACAGGGGTGGGGTGGTCGGGGGTTACAACGAGCACGACACGGTGACGACCCCACCCGTCCGCGATGGGCGCCCGCCCCATCGACGGAAGTGATGCTGTGTCGCTCCGCGCCACCGATACCCACCGAAT
>NZ_WAAS01000241.1:0-9673 GCF_008806585.1 Micromonospora sp. AMSO12t | reverse complement strand
TGCCGCGTTGAACCTGCCCCGGCGCCATCCGGACGCCGGTGGCGGACGCGGCGGTCGAGCCTTCCGCGCTCGCGTCCACGTCGCCGCGCGCCTGCGGGGGCTGAGGGCGGGCCCGGCTCAGCGCCCGGGTGCCGGCGGGGCGGTCAGGTCCAGCCACATGAGGATCTCGTCGCGGTCGTCGCCGGGGGCGACCCGCAGCGCGCCGGGCAGCCGCCCGATCTCCCGGTAACCGAGTCCCCGGTAGAACCGGTCGAGCCCCAGCCCGTCCCGGACGGTCACGTGCAGCGCCTCCCATCCCATCCCGCGGCCGAGGCGCTCGGCCTCGCGCATCAGCGCGGCGCCGTACCCGTTGCCCTGGGTGTCCGGGTGGACCATCACCCGCTTCAGCACGCACCAGTGCGCCTTCAGGTCGAACCGGTTGTCGCAGAAGATCAGCGCGGCGACGGGCCGCTCGCCCGAGTACCCCACGAGGAGGCGGTCCGGGCCCTCCGCGATGCCGGCGAAGGTGGGATCCGCCGTGTGCCGTACGTCGGCGACGGTGACCGGCGGCACGAAGCCGACCGCCCCGCCGGCGTTGGTGACGTCGACCCAGAGGGCGACGATCCGTTCCCGCAACTCGGGGGTCAGCTCGGGATCGAGGACGAAGCGCAGGCTCACCCGGTAATCCTGACCGCGCGGGCCCCGCGCCGACCCGCGATCGTGACGCGCGCGACAGGGCGCTCGGTGCGGGAGGGGGGATTCGAACCCCCACGTCCTTTCGGACAATAGGACCTAAACCTACCGCGGCTGCCGTTACGCCACTCCCGCCGACCCGCTGAGTCTAGAGTGTCGCGCCGATCCGGTGGTGGGCTCGGTCCCGGCGCGGGCGGCGACCTCAGTCCAGCCCGAGGTCCCGGCGCAGCTTGGCGACGTGGCCGGTGGCCTTCACGTTGTAGAGCGCGCGCTCGATCTTGCCGTCCGCGTCGATGACGAAGGTCGAGCGGATCACGCCGGTCACCGTCCTGCCGTACGACTGCTTCTCGCCGTACGCGCCGTAGGCGGTCAGCACGGACCTGTCGGTGTCGGCGACCAGCGGGAAGGTGATGGCGTCGCGCTCGCGGAACTTCGCCAGCTTCTCCGGCTTGTCGGGCGAGATCCCGACGACCTCGTAGCCGGCGGCCTGGAGCGAGGCGAGCGAGTCGCGGAAGTCGCAGGCCTGCTTGGTGCAGCCGGGCGTCATGGCCGCCGGGTAGGCGTACAGCACGACCTTGCGGCCGCGCAGGTCGGTCAGCGAGAGCGTCTCGCCGGTGTCGGTGGGGAGGCTGAACTCGGGCGCGGGGTCACCGGGGGAGAGGCGGTCGGGCGCGGTCATGGCACGACCCTACCGCCGGCCCCGGCCGTCCCCGGACGGCACGCCGACCCCGACGGGAGCGCGTCCCGGCCGCCTCCGGGACGGCGCGCCGACCCGGCCGGGACGCCGCCCCGGCCGGCATGCCGGGTCGGGCGGCGGACGCGCAATCGGGCGTACGCCAGTTGCCAACTCTTGGCAACAGCCAAGCTCGGGAAATAGGCTGACGTCAACGGCCAGGCCTGGCCGGGCGACGCGTGGGAGGCCGCGTGGAGAACCTGGCGATGCACATCTCGAACGGGATCGTCGACGGTCCCGTCGCGGCGGTTTTCGCGGCGGTGGCGCTGCTCGCGATGACGTTCTGCGTCCTGCGCGGCAGGCGTGACCTGGACGATCGGTTGGCCCCGATGGCCGGGCTCGTCGCGGCCTTCATCTTCGCCGTGCAGATGCTCAACTTCCCGATCTTCACCGCCGGCGTCAGCGGTCACCTGCTCGGCGGGGCGCTCGCCGCCATGCTGGTGGGGCCGTGGGTCGGCGCACTCTGCGTGGCCGTGGTGCTGGTCGTGCAGGCGCTCGTCTTCGGCGACGGCGGCGTGGCCATGCTCGGGCTCAACATCACCAACATGGCCGTGCTCGGCACCGCCGCGGCGTACCTGCTGATCGCGCTGCTGCTCCGGGTGCTGCCGCGCACCCCGGCCGGCCTGGGCGTGACCGCCTTCGTCTCCGCGCTGGTCAGCGTGGTGGTCGCGTCGATGGGCTTCGTGCTCCAGTACCAGCTCGGCGGCACCACCGACCTCGGCGGCAACCTGGGCGGTCTGGCCGGCACGATGGCCGGCGTGCACCTGCTGATCGGCATCGGCGAGGGCCTGATCACCGCGACCACGGTGGTCACCGTCGCGAAGGTGCGGCCCGATCTCGTCTACGCGCTGCGCGGGCTGCGCGCGGCGTCCACGCCCGCCGTCCCGGCCGTCGGAGGTGTCCGGTGAGGAAGCGCTCCTGGGGATTCGTCGTCGGCGGGCTGCTGGTGGCCCTGCTCCTCGCCGGGGTGGTCAGCAACTTCGCCTCGTCCCACCCCGACGGGCTGGACTCGTCGCTGCGCGAGGGCTGCACCTTCGACGCCGACGACAACATCACCGGCGGCAACTGCCCCGCCCAGCGGGAGCGCGAACACGAGGTCGGCGGGCCGCTGGCCGACTACGGGGTGGCGGGGATCGACAACGAGTTCCTCTCCACCGGCCTGTCCGGCGTCCTCGGCGTGCTGCTCACCTTCGCGGTGGCCGGCGGGGCGTTCTGGCTGGTCCGCCGCCGCGGCCCCCGGGACGAGGACGCGGCTGGGGGCGCCCGCACCCCCGTCGGGGCGTCGGGTCGGGAGTAGCGACCGGATGGGCGCCGGGCACGCGCACGTGCTGTACCGGGACGCCGCGTCACCGGTGCACCGGCTCCCGCCCGAGGTCAAGATCGCGGCGATGGTGGCGTTCACCCTCGCCGTGGTCGGCACCCCGCGCGAGGCCTTCTGGGCCTTCGGCGCGTACGCCCTGCTGGTCGCGGTGGTGGCGGCGCTGGCCCGGGTCGGGCCCGGCTGGCTGCTGCGCCGGTCGCTGATCGAGCTGCCGTTCGTGCTGTTCGCGGTGGCGCTGCCGTTCCTCGGCGCCGGTGAGCGGGTCGACGTGCTCGGCCTGAGCCTGTCGTCCGACGGGCTGCTCGGGGCGTGGAACATCGTCGCCAAGGGCACCCTGGGCGTGCTCGCCTCGCTGCTGCTCGCCGCGACGACCACGACCCGGGACCTGATCGTCGGCCTGGACCGGCTGCGCTGCCCGCAGATCCTCACCCAGATCGCCACGTTCATGCTGCGCTACCTGGACGTGCTGGTGGGCGAGGCCCGCCGGATGCGGGTGGCGCGGATGTCCCGGGGCGACGATCCGCGTTTCCTGTGGCAGTTGCGCGGCTTCGCGACCGGCGTCGGCGCGCTCTTCCTGCGCGCGTTCGAACGCGGCGAGCGGGTCTACCTGGCGATGCTGTCGCGCGGCTACACCGGGCGGATGCCGGCGGTGTGGCAGGGCGCGGGCGCGGCGACCGCCGGGCAGTGGCTGGTCGCGGCCACCGTGCCGGTCCTGGCGGCCGGCATCGCCGCCACGGCCGTCGTGCTGACATGATCGGTGCCGTGCAGACCGCCCTCTCCCTGGACGTTCGTGGTGTCCGCTACGCGTACCCGGACGGGCACGTCGCCCTGCACGGGGTGGACCTGACCGTGCCGCGCGGCGACCGGGTGGCGCTGCTCGGCCCCAACGGCGCCGGGAAGACCACGCTGGTGCTGCACCTCAACGGCATCCTCACCCCGGCTGAGGGGAGCGTGAGCGTCGGCGGGCTGACCGTCAGCCAGGACCGGGCCACCCTCGCCGAGGTACGCCGCCGGGTGGGCATCGTCTTCCAGGATCCGGACGACCAGCTCTTCCTGCCCACGGTCGCCGAGGACGTGGCGTTCGGGCCGGCCAACCTGGGCCTGCGCGGGGCGGAGCTGTCCGCCCGGGTGGACGAGGCCCTCGCCGCGGTCGGGATGGGCGAGCACCGGGACCGCGCGCCGCACCACCTCTCCTTCGGGCAGCGGCGCCGCGTGGCGGTGGCCACCGTGCTCGCCATGCACCCGGAGATCCTGGTCCTCGACGAACCGTCGTCCAACCTCGACCCGGCGGCCCGCCGCGAGCTGGCCGGGATCCTGCGCGCCCTGCCGGTGACGCTGCTGATGGTCACCCACGACCTGCCGTACGCCCTGGAGCTCTGCGACCGCTCGGTCATCCTGGACGCCGGCCGCGTCGTCGCCGACGCCCCCACGGCCGACCTCCTGGCGGACGCCGACCGCCTCGCTAGCCACCGCCTCGAACTCCCCCGAGGCTTCACCCCCACCCCCCGCTGACGCCCCCGCACCCCCGCGCCCCACCCCGAGGCGTCGATCATGGACACCGCCGACGACGTCGCGTACGCGATCCACGACGTGGAGGACTTCTACCGGGTCGGGGTGCTCCAGCAGGGCGCGGTGGCCGCCGAGCTGATGGCCTGGCAGCGCGAGAGCGGGCACTTCCGGGCCATCACCGACGCGGCCCTGGCCGCCGCCGCCCGCCGGCCCGGCTCGGCGATCGAGCGGCTGCGCCGGCAACTGCACCGCAAGGACGCCTGGATCGCCGACGACGACGCGTTCGCCGCCGCCGTCGAGCACGTCCGCGAGGAGTTGGTGGAGGGGCTGCTCGCCATGCCCTTCGACGGCTCCATCGAGGCGGAGCAGTACGTGGCCCGGTTCTCCGCCCGGTGGACGACCCGCTTCGTCGACGCGATCACCGTGGTCGAGCAGCCGGCGGTCCGCTCCGGTCACGTGCTGCTCGCCCCCGCGCAGTGGCACGAGGTGCAGGTGCTCAAGTTCGTCCACCACCGGTTCGTGCTGGCCCGGCCGGACCTGGCCCTGCACCAGCGCGGGCAGGCCCGGCTGCTGGGCACCCTGGTGGAGGCGCTGCTGGAGTGGCTGCTCGACCCCGAGGAGGAGTCCCGGCTGCCGCGCCGCCTGCACGACCTCGTGGAGCTGGCCGAGGCGGAGCTGCACCCGCGTACGCCGGACCGGATCGGCAAGGCCCGCGGGCGGGCGATCGTCGACTTCGTCGCCCAGCTCACCGACGGTCAGGCGGTCGCCATGCTGGACGCCCTGTCGGGCCGCTCCGGGGCGCTCTGGACCGACGCCTTCGTCCTCTGAGGGGCGGCGCCGCGGCACGCCCCACGGCGCTCAGGCGACGGCCTGCCACCAGCCGTCGACGGCCGGCGGGTCGTCCACCACCACCCGCTCCCCGGGGCGGGGCACGGCCAGCCGTACGTCCCGGGCCTTAGCCTCGGCCCAGATCCGGTCCACCGGCTCGGACCAGTCGTGCAGGGCGAGGTTGAACGTCGCCCAGTGCACCGGTACGAGCAGCCCGCCGCGCAGGTCGAGGTGGGCGGCGACGGCCTCCTCGGGGAACATGTGGATGCTCGGCCAGGCCCGGTCGTACGCCCCGATCTGCACCAGCGTGACGTCGAACGGCCCGTGCCGCTCGCCGATCTCGGCGTAGCCGTCGAAGTAGCCGGAGTCGCCGGTGTAGAAGACCTTCCGGTGCGCGCCGGCGACCACCCAGGAGCTCCAGAGCGTCCCGTCGCGGCGCAACCCCCGGCCGGAGAAGTGCTGCGCGGCGGTGGCGGTGATCTCCAGCCCCGCCGCCCGGTGGCTCTCCTCCCAGTCCAGCTCGACGATCCGCCCGGCCGGTACGCCCCAGCGGTCCAGGTGCGCGCCCACGCCCAGGGGCACCAGGAACGGCGCCGACTGCAGGGCGGTCAGCGCCTGGACGGTCGCCATGTCGAGGTGGTCGTAGTGGTCGTGCGAGATCAGGATCGCGTCCACCGGGGGCAGTTCGTCGAGGCGTACCGGCGGCTCGTGCAGGCGGCGCGGGCCGACCAGGGCCGACGGGGAGCACCGGTCGCTCCACACCGGGTCGACCAGCACCCGGCGGCCCTCGATCTCGATCAGCGCGGAGGCGTGGCCGTACCAGACGATGTTCAGCTCACGCCCGGCGTCGGTGGCCGGGGCGGCGCCCGGGCGCGACAGCGGCACGGCGGCGCCCGGCCGGCGCTTCTGCTTGCCGAAGATCAGCTCGCGGATCAGGTTGCGGTCGGGGGTGCCGGCCATCGAGCGGGAGCCGCCCGGGTTGCGGAAGGCGCCGTCGTGGAACCGGGGCGAGCGGGCGGCCCGCTCCGCGCGGGCGCCGGTGAGCCGGCCGCCGAGCGCCGCCGGCACGTCCCGGGCCACCCACGCGAGCCCGGCGAGCGCGGCCAGCCCGGCCGCTCCGCGTAGCCGCCGCCCGAGTGCCCGGTCGGGTCCCGCGCGTTCCGGTGCTGCGCCCATCGTCGTCCCTCCGCCGTGTCCCGTCGTACACGGTAGCCCGGCCACCAGGGGACCGGCGGAAGGTCGGCGGGGCCCGCCGGGACGGCGGACCCCGCACGTCGCGGGGCGGTTCAGCCGCCGTTGCTGGGCCGCTGGGCGGTCGGCCGGTGGGTGAGGCCGGTGCCGGTGAGGCGGTCCACCGAGGCCAGGAAGCGCCGGCCCATCCGGGCGCGGGCCTCGACGGCGGGATGCGTGGCGCCGTAGTCGGCCGGCTCGGCCTGCCCGTCGGCGAAGAGGGCGTACGTCAGCACGGGCGCACCGGCCGTGTCGAAGATCACCCCGGCCTCGTGCCGGGCGTCGGCGAACCAGCCGGCCTTCGTGGCGACGCGGGCCCGCTCGGTCGAGGACATCACCCGCCGGATCCCGTCGGTGTACGCGACGGGGGCGCGCAGCAGCCGCAGCACGAGCGCCGTGCCGGCCGGCGAGAGCAGCGTGCCGGCCACCAGCGCGCGCAGCAGGTCGTGGGTCTCCCGGGGGGTGCTGGTGCCGAGGAAGAACCGGTTGGGGTTGGCGACGGGCTGCACCTGCGTGTTCGGGAAGCCCTTGTCGCGCAGGATCCCGTTGAGCTCGGCGGCCGGGCAGACCAGGCCGCACAGCCGTACCGCCGTGTCGTCGGAGACGGTCAGCAGGTTGGCCAGCACGTGCCCGAGGGTCACGAAGCTCGGGTACGCCCCGTCGAGGCTGAACATGCCGTCCCCGCCGGGCACCACGATCGCCTCGGTCACCTCGACCCGCTGGTCGAGCGTCAGCAGTCCCCGGTCGACCTTGTCGAGCACCGCCACGGCGACCGCGATCTTGTTGACGCTGTACGCCTCGATGCGCCGGTCCGGCTCGTCGGACACGGCCACCACCGGGGCACCAGCCGGGTCGGCGACGCTGACGTACGCCTGCCAGTTGCCGCCCGCTGCCACCGTCTGCCGTTCGTAGATCGCGGCCACCCGGCGGGCGGCCTGCCCGGGCGTCGCCGGCGCCGGTTCGGCGACCTCGGGGGCGGCGGACGCCGGCGCGGCGGCGCCGAGCACCGTTCCCGCCGTGGCCACCGTGCCCAGTCCCAGCGCGGTCCTGCGGTTCACCCGGATAGTCAATCGTCTCTCCCGTCGTGGTGGGCCGGCCCACCACCCTAGGCGAGACGATCGACGCCGGTGATCCCGCGCGGCGCTCACGGCAGCCGGCGCCGGACGGCCGCCACGACCGGGCCGGGCAGTTCCCCGATGGCCCGCGCCACCCGCTGGAGGTCGGGCAGCCAGCCGCCGCGCACCGACGCGGCGGCCGGGTCCGGCGCGAACACCGTGCCGTCGTGCGGTGCGACCGGCCGGTCGGTCAGCCCGAGCAGTCGCATCAACGGCCCGACGAGGGCGTCGTAGACGCCCGGCAGCATGGTGAAGCCGATCCGCATGACCAGGTTGACCCGGCCCACCGACACCTCCCGGCGGGGCCGGTCGGCGCAGTCCACGATGGCCCGCGCCACCCGCTCCGGGGTGGTGACGGGCGGCGGGGGCCGGCCGGCCCGGCCGAGGTGGTTCGCGGCCCGCTGGTAGACCGGGGTGTCCACACTGCCCGGGTTGACGATGCAGACGTGCACCCCCGGGGTCTCCCGGGCCTCCTGCTGCAGGGTACGGGTCAGCCCCTGCAACCCCCACTTGCTCGCCACGTAGCCGCTCATGTAGGGCGCGGTGATGTGGCCCAGCACCGACCCGGTGAGGATCAGTGTTCCCCCGCCGTCCGCCGAGAAGCGGCGCAGCGCCACCCGGGCCACCGCGGCGGCGGCGAGCAGGTCGGTGCGCACCACCTGCTCGAAGACCCGCTCCGGGGTCTCCTCGAACCGGCCGTACGCCATCACCGCCGCCGTGTGCACCCAGACGTCGATGCCGCCGAACCGGTCGAGGGCCGCGTCGGCGAGCGCCGTCAGCGCGCCGTCGGCGGTGATGTCGGTAGGCACCTGGAGCACCTGCGCGCCCGCCGCCCGGCACTCGTCGCGCACCGCGGCGAGGGTGACGGGGGAGCGGGCGGCGAGCACGAGACGGTCCCCGCGTGCCGCGAAGGCCCGGGCCGCCGCCCGGCCGATCCCGCTGGTCGCGCCCGTCACGACCACCGTCCGGGTCACGGTGCCAGCACGACCTTGACGCAGCCGTCCTCCTTCTTCTGGAACATCTCGTACGCCTGCGGCGCCTCCGCCAGTGGCACCCGGTGGGTACGCAGGTCCATCACGCCCAGCGGGTCGTCGTCGCCGGAGAGCAGCGGGATGATCTCGTCGGTCCACCGGCGCACGTGGCACTGCCCCATCCGCAGCTGGACGCCCCGGTCGAACATCTCCATCAGGGGCATCGGGTCGACCTCGCCGCCGTATACGCCGGAGATGGAGACCGTGCCGCCGCGGCGGACGGCCTTGAGCGCGGCCTTGAGCACGACGAGCCGGTCGACGCCCGCCTTGTCGGTCATGGTCTGCGCGAGCTTGTCCGGCAGCAGCCCGGTGGCGGCCTGGGCGAGCTTGCCGAGGGGCGCGCCGTGGGCCTCCATGCCCACCGCGTCGATGACGGCGTCGGGGCCGCGCCCGTCGACGAGGTCGATCAGCGCGCTGGGCACGTCGTCCAGTTGGCTGACGTCGAGCACCTCGATGCCGTGCCGGCGGGCCATCGCCAACCGCTCCGGCACCAGGTCCAGCCCGATGACCCGGTCCGCGCCGAGGTGCCGGCCGATGCGGGCGCAGAGCTGACCGACCGGCCCGAGCCCGAAGACGGCGAGGGTACCGCCGCGTGGGGTGTCGGCGTACTTCACCGCCTGCCAGGCGGTCGGCAGGATGTCGGACAGGTAGAGCCAGCGCTCGTCGGGCCCGGTGTCGGGCACCTTGATCGGGCCGAACTGGGCGTGCGGCACCCGCAGGTACTCCGCCTGCCCACCGGGCACCGAGCCGTAGAGCGACGTGTAGCCGAACAGCGCGGCGCCCTTGCCCTCGGCCGTCACCTGGGTGGTCTCGCACTGCGCGTACAGCTGCCGGTCGCACATCCAGCAGGAGCCGCAGGAGATGTTGAACGGCACCACCACCCGGTCGCCCGGCTTGAGCCGGGTCACCCCCGCGCCCACCTCCTCGACGATGCCCATCGGCTCGTGACCGAGGACGTCGCCGGGCTTCAGGTACGGCCCGAGCACCTCGTACAGGTGCAGGTCGGAGCCGCAGATCGCGGTCGAGGTGATCCGGACGACGGCGTCGGTCGGCTCCTCGATCCGCGGATCGGGCACCTCCTCCACCCGTACGTCCCGCTTGCCCTGCCAGGCCAGTGCCTTCATGTCGCGTCGTCCCCTCCTCGTGCCGTCCCCGGGGTTGCTACCCGCCCCCGACGACTTGAACCGGCACGGAGCGCCGAGGTGGCCGATGGCGGGCGGGTTGCGATGGCGGG
>NZ_WAAS01000240.1:0-9726 GCF_008806585.1 Micromonospora sp. AMSO12t | reverse complement strand
AGATCGGCGCGCACCTCGCCGAGCCGGGACACCCCGGCCTGCTCGCCACCCCCACCCACGCCAACGGCACCCTCGACCCGCTCGCCCTGATCGAGCGCCTCGCGGCCCTCGGCGACCGCCCAGCCTGGCACTGGGACCTCACCCAGGCCCTGCTGCGCCTACCCGCCGACACCGACGAGACGGTCGCCGGCAAGGCCGCGGCACTGGGCACCCCGGCGGGGGAGCGGCTCGCCACCTGGCTGCGCGCCGGCGGACTGCCACAACCCGTCACGCGCGCCGTCACCCGCACCCGACGCCCCCGCCGCAACGGCTACGACTGGGAGTACGACCAACTACCGCCCAAGCGGATCCTCGTCGAGCTGCGCCCACCCGACGGATACGACGACCCGTACGGACTGCTGACCGTCGACCCCGCACCGATCGGTGTCGAGCACTCCGCCTGGGCGAACCTGCTGCCGTCGACCCTGCCGGGACACCGGGCAGTCGTCGCCGCGTACGCCCTGCCGATCGTGGCCGCCACCGCGGACATGGACCAACGCGGCGGCACGACCATGCTGCCGCTGCTCGCCGAAACCACCGGCCCCGGCGGACCGGCCCTCGACCTCGCCCTGTCCTACGGCCTCGCGGCCCGCCACGGCACCGACCGGATCGCCGCCCTGGACGCCCTGCTCGCCCTCGCCGCGGCCGGGCAGCTCGACGCCACCGCGACGGGCGGACACCTCGGCCGACTCGTCGCCGGGCACCTGGTGAAGCTGTCCAGGGCACTCGAACCACTACGCGACGCCGCCCAGGCCGGAGCACCGCTGACCGTGTGGCGACTGATCGCCGCCGCACTGCCGTCGGCACTCGCCGCACCCCAGCCCCCGCGCGGCCTGCCGGACCTGCTGAGCCTCGCGGCCGAGACGGCCAGCACGACCGGCACCCGCATCGACGTGCCCGGCCTGGCCGACGTCGCCGGCCGGGGCGGATCCAGCCGCCTCGTCACCGAGGCCCGACGCCTGCACCGCGCACTCGACACGGTATGACCCGGCACACTGGCGGCGACAGGCCGCCGACCCTGCTGGGCAACCCCGACGCCACGTGGCACGATCTCGCAGGTGACCAGCAGAGACGCCGCCGACCAGCACCTACGCGACCTCGCCCGGCTGCGCCGCGTCCGCGACTGCATCGACCGCGAGTACGCACAGCCCCTGGACGTCGAGGCGCTCGCCCGCGGCGCGAACATGTCAGCCGGACACCTCAGCCGCCAGTTCCGCCAGGCGTACGGCGAGTCACCGTACGCCTACCTCATGACCCGGCGCATCGAACGCGCCATGGCGCTGCTGCGCCGTGGCGACCTCAGCGTCACCGAAGTCTGTTTCGCCGTCGGCTGCTCCTCGCTGGGCACCTTCAGCACCCGCTTCACCGAACTGGTCGGTGTGCCGCCGAGCACCTACCGCGCCCGGACGGCTCACGCGACGGCGGAGATGCCCGCGTGCATCGCGAAACAGGTGACCAGACCGATCAGGAATCGAGAAGCACGCGCCAGGCAGCCGCAACTAGCCTGACCGGCATGGACATCACCATTCACTACGCCTTCCTCCCGCACACCGACGCCGACGCCGCCCTGACCTTCTACCGCGACACCCTCGGCTTCGAGGTCCGCAACGACGTCGGATACGACGGCATGCGCTGGCTCACCGTCGGCCCCGCCAACCAGCCCGGCACGTCCATCGTCCTGCACCCGCCGGCCGCCGAACCCGGCATCACCGACGACGAACGCCGCACCATCCTCGAACTCATCGCCAAGGGCAGCTACGGCGCGATCACCCTGGCCACCGACGACCTCGACGGCCTCTTCGAGCGGCTACAGGCCAGCGGCGCCGACGTCGTGCAGGAACCCACCGCCCAGCCCTACGGCGTCCGCGACTGCGCCTTCCGCGACCCCACGGGCAACCTGATCCGCATCAACGAGCTGCACTAACCCCTCGGGCGCACCCAGACACCTAGGAAACCCTCGACGCGGGGACCGCGACGGCGGCCCCGCGCAGCAGATGGAGACACGATGAGCACCGCCACGGGGACGGACACCCAGGCAACCGCCCACATCGCCGACAGCCACGACCTGATCCGCGTGCAGGGCGCGCGCGTGAACAACCTCAAGGACGTCAGCGTCGACATCCCGAAACGCCGCCTCACGGTCTTCACCGGCGTCTCCGGCTCGGGCAAGAGCTCACTCGTGTTCGGCACCATCGCCGCCGAGTCACAGCGGATGATCAACGAAACCTACAGCGCCTTCCTGCAGGGCTTCATGCCGTCGCTCACCCGACCGGACGTCGACCTGCTCGACGGCCTGACCACGGCGATCATCGTCGACCAGGAACGGATGGGCGCCAACCCCCGCTCCACCGTCGGCACCGCCACCGACGCCAACGCCATGCTGCGCATCCTGTTCAGCCGCCTCGGCCAACCCCACATCGGCTCGCCCAACGCGTACTCCTTCAACATCCCCACCGTCCGCGCCAGCGGCGCGATCACCGTCGAACGCGGCAACAAGACCAAGGCCGAGAAGGCGACGTTCCACCGCCTCGGCGGCATGTGCCCCCGCTGCGAGGGCATGGGCACCGTCAACGACATCGACCTGACCGCCCTCTACGACGCCGGCAAGTCACTCAACGAGGGCGCCCTCACCATCCCCGGCTACAGCATGGACGGCTGGTACGGGCGCATCTTCCGCGGCTGCGGCTACTTCGACCCCGACAAGCCGATCAGCAAGTTCACCAAGAAGGAACTGCACGACCTGCTCCACCGGGAACCCACCAAGATCAAGGTCGACGGCATCAACCTGACGTACGTCGGCATCATCCCGCAGATCCAGAAGTCCTTCCTCGCCAAGGACGTCGACGCCCTCCAGCCCCACATCCGGGCCTTCGTCGAGCGCGCCGTCACCTTCCAGACCTGCCCGAGCTGCGACGGAACCCGACTCAGCCCCGAAGCCCGCGCATCGAAGATCAACGGCAGGAGCATCGCCGACGTCTGCGCCATGCAGATCAGCGACCTGGCCGAGTGGATCCGCGACCTCGACGAACCCTCGGTGGCCCCCCTGCTCAAGGGGCTGCAACACCTCCTCGACTCGTTCACGCAGATCGGCCTGGGCTACCTCTCGCTCGACCGACCCTCCGGCACCCTGTCCGGGGGAGAGGCACAACGCACCAAGATGATCCGCCACCTCGGCTCGTCCCTCACCGACGTCACCTACGTCTTCGACGAACCCACCATCGGCCTGCACCCGCACGACATCGAGCGGATGAACAACCTGCTGCGGCAACTGCGCAACAAGGGCAACACCGTGCTCGTCGTCGAACACAAACCCGAGACCATCATGATCGCCGACCACGTCGTCGACCTCGGCCCCGGCGCCGGCACCCACGGCGGCACGGTCTGCTTCGAAGGCACCGTCGAAGGACTGCGGGGCAGCGACACCGTCACCGGCCGCCACCTCGACGACCGGGCCGCCGTCAAGAAGACCGTACGCACGCCCACCGCCACCCTCGAGATCCGCGGCGCGACCGCGCACAACCTGCGCGACGTCGACGTCGACATCCCACTCGGCGTCCTCTGCGCCGTCACCGGCGTCGCCGGCTCCGGCAAGAGCTCGCTGATCCACGGCTCCGTCGCCGGCCGCGACGGCGTCGTCGTCATCGACCAGGGCGCGATCCGCGGCTCCCGACGCAGCAACCCGGCGACCTACACCGGCCTGCTCGACCCCATCCGCAAGGCGTTCGCCAAGGCCAACGGCGTCAAACCGGCACTGTTCAGCGCCAACTCCGAAGGCGCCTGCCCCACCTGCAACGGCGCCGGCGTCATCTACACCGACCTGGGCGTCATGGCGACCGTCGAGACCACCTGCGAGGAATGCGGCGGCAAGCGGTTCCAGGCAGCCGTCCTGGAGTACACGCTGGGCGGCCGGAACATCGCCGAGGTGCTCGCCATGCCCGTCGCCGAGGCCGAGGAGTTCTTCGGCACCGGCGAGGCGCGTATCCCCGCCGCCCACGCCATCCTGAACCGGCTCGCCGACGTCGGACTGGGCTACCTCAGCCTCGGCCAACCCCTCACCACCCTCTCCGGCGGCGAGCGGCAACGCCTCAAGCTCGCCACCCACATGGCCGAGAAGGGCGGCGTCTACGTCCTCGACGAGCCGACCACCGGCCTGCACCTCGCCGACGTCGAACAACTGCTCGCCCTGCTCGACCGGCTCGTCGAATCCGGCAAGTCGGTCATCGTCATCGAGCACCACCAGGCGGTCATGGCACACGCCGACTGGATCATCGACCTCGGCCCCGGCGCCGGCCACGACGGCGGCCGGATCGTCTTCGAGGGCACCCCCGCCGACCTCGTCGCCAAGCGGTCCACCCTCACCGGCGAACACCTCGCCACCTACGTCGGCACCTGACCAGCGCCGATGCGGACACCGTGGCGGCGTCGGCGCCCGCCACGGTGTCCGCCGGACGCGTGGCGCGCGCCGGGGGAGTACCCGTAGTCACCCCGAGAAGGCGAACCGCACATCCGGAAAAGGCCGGCGCCGGCCCGTCGCCCAAACGCCGACGGGCCGGCGCCCGGGTCAGCGGACCTCCGGGGGATGGGTGACCTCGACACGGGCGACGAGCTACTTGAGCTGCGCGATCTCTTCGGCAAGGGCGGCGACATCGCCACGACGAGCAGGAACTGTCCGTGCTATGCCTGCGGGCGCTGCAGGCCGCCCTCGTCCACGTCGACACCCCCATGGCCCAGGACGTCCTCGCCGACGCGTCAGCGGTTGATCCACCGCTGCATGTGCTGAGGGTAGCGCTCACCTTGAACGACCACCTGGTCGGCGGCGGCGGAGATCTCGCTGAGGTCTGCGGAGGTGAGTTCCACGTCAGCGGCGGCGGTGTTCTCGCGCAGGCGGTGGATCTTCGTGGTGCCGGGGATGGGGACGATCGTGGGGTGCTGGGCGAGCAGCCACGCAACGGCGACCTGCGCGTTGGTGGCGCCCTTGCGTGCGGCGATCGCCGTCAGCAGGTCCACGAGGGCCTGGTTAGCGGCGCGGGCCTGCTCGGTGAACCGGGGCAGGGTGTTGCGCAGGTCGGAGTCGCTGAACGACGTGCTGGTGGTGATCGCGCCGGTGAGGAAGCCCTTCCCCAGAGGACTGAACGGCACGAAGCCGACGCCCAACTCGATCAGGGTGGGCAGGATCTGCTCCTCGGGCTCGCGCCACCACAGGGAGTACTCGCTCTGCAGTGCCGCGACCGGCTGCACGACGTGGGCGCGGCGGATCACCTCCACACCGGCCTCGGACAAGCCGAAGTGCTTCACCTTGCCGGCAGCGATGAGATCCTTCACCGTGCCGGCGACGTCCTCGATCGGCACGTCGGGGTCGACGCGGTGCTGATACAGCAGGTCGATGCAGTCGGTGCCGAGCCGGCGCAACGAGTCCTCGACGGTCGCTCGGATGTGGTCGGGGCGGCTGTTCAGGCCGGTGGACCGGTCGCCGTCGAAGGCGAAGCCGAACTTGGTGGCGATGACGACCTGCTCGCGCACGGGTGCCAGAGCCTCGCCTGCAAGTACCTCGTTGGTGAACGGGCCGTAGATCTGGGCGGTGTCGAAGAAGGTGACACCTTGGTCGACGGCGGCACGGATGAGAGCGATGCCATCCTCGCGGCCGACAGCCGGGCCGTAGCCGTGGCTCAGGCCCATGCAGCCGAGACCGATCGCAGAGACCGTGAGTCCGCTGCTGCCAAGGGTGCGCTGATCCATGGGTTCTCCCTGGAAATTGTGGTGGCTGGGCGTCACAGCAGGCCGATGCGGCGTAGCCATGCCTCGACGGCCGGGCTCGCGTCGGCAACGTCCTCTCCGCGCACGGCGAGTCCTTCGCCGAGGGTCGCTCCTGGACAGGAGACGGCGTAGTCGCGTTCGGTGGTGCCGAGGCCGCTCATCGCGTGCGTGGTCAGCGGGTGGATCGTCTTACCGGTGAAGTCGACGCTTTCGGCGAACGTCGTCATGATCATGGGTGCACGGACGTTCCAGATCGGGCTGCCCAGCAGCACCGTGTCGTACCGGCTGATCGAGGCCAGCGGGTTGGTGATGGCCGGGCGGGCGTTAGACCGCTGTTCCCGCACGTTGCGAGCGACCGTCGGGTCGTAGTCGTCGGGGTAGGGGTCGGCAGCCTCGATGCGGTGCACGTCGCAACCGATCAGCCGGCCGATCGTCTCGGCGACGACCTGGGTGTTGCCGACCGTGAGGCGTCGCCGGCCGCCGTTGAAGTAGTTCTCTCCGGCGCGGGAGAAGTACGCCAGCAGAACGGCCCTGCCGTCGGATACGGGCCGGCTGGGGGCGGCGGCCGGCTCGTTGCCGGCCGGGCCGGAAGGGACGCAGCCACTCATTGTGGCGATCGCGGCGCCAGCAGCACCCGCGATGACGGTACGGCGGGAGATTCGGCCGGGCCGGTCACGCATGCCATCAGTCGACACGGCGGCTGCCGAGCCAGCTGACCATCGCCGGGTCCCGGTGGTCGAAGAACATCGAGGCGCCGGTGTCCAGGGCGGCGATCCGGGTCATCTCGTCGTCGGTCAGGTCGAAGTCGAAGACGTCGAGGTTCTGCGCCATCCGCTCCGGGCGCACGGACTTCGGGATGACGACGACGTCGCGCTGGATCAGCCAACGCAGGACGACCTGGGCGACGGACTTGCCATGCGCGACCCCGATCTCGGTGAGGACCGGGTTGGTGAACAGGTCGTTCTTGCCCTCGGCGAACGGACCCCAGGACTCGATCTGCACCCCGTGCTCGCGCATGAGCTGTTGGTCGGCGACGCGCTGGTGGAACGGGTGCGTCTCGATCTGATCGACCGCCGGTACGACATCGTTGTGGACGATCAGGTCGACAAGCCGGTCGGGGTGGAAGTTCGAGACGCCGATCGCCTTGATCAGCCCCTCGCCGTACAGATCCTGCATGGCGTGCCAGGAGCTGTAGTAGTCACCGAGCGGCTGGTGGATCAGGTACAGGTCCAGGTAATCCAGCCCGAGATTCCGCAGAGACTTGTCGAACTCGCGCTTGGCGGTGTCCTTGCCGGTGTGCTGGATCCACATCTTCGTGGTGATGAACAGCTCGTCGCGGGGGATGCCGCTCCTGGCAATGGCCCGGCCGACGGCTTCCTCGTTGCCGTAGGAGGCGGCGGTGTCGATCAACCGGTAGCCGGCGACGAGGGCGTCGGTGACGACCTGTTCGGTCTGCTCGTCGGGCACCTGGTAGACGCCGAAGCCGAGGATCGGCATCTCGACGCCGTTGTTGAGCATGACGACGCGATTCTGTACGGACACGATCACGATCCTTCGCTGTGGGAGGGGCCGACCGCCTGAACGGCCGGTGCCAGTCTCAGTGAATTCCGTTCGCTGAGCCCACGAAACCCGCTTTTCTGCGCGCGAGGCAGTGACTGTCATGACCGGTAACGCCAGACCCTCCCTCAGCCCGCGACCACGGCCCTACGGTCGAGGCGTGGACAACCGCAACGAGGTACGCGACTTCCTCACCACCCGCCGCGAGCGACTCACTCCCGAGCAGGCCGGCGTGCCATTGTTCGGTGGCAAGCGACGGGTGAAAGGGCTGCGCCGCGAGGAGGTTGCGATGCTCGCCGGGATGAGCACCGACTACTACACCCGCCTGGAACGCGGCAACCTGACCGGCGTCAGCGCGTCGGTGCTTGAGTCTCTCGCCCGCGCTCTGCACCTCGACGAGGCCGAACGCGCGCACCTGCTCGACCTGGCCGACGCGGCGAACACCTCCGACCGCGCCGCCGGCCGGCCGAGGCGCGCGCTGAACCGTACCGGTGTCCGTGTTGGGGTGCAGCGCATTCTAGACACCATCAACGCCCCGGCCTATGCCCGCAATGGGCGGATGGACATCCTGGCCGTCAACCGGCTCGGTCGAGCTCTGTTTGCCGGCGCCTACGGCGCCGGCTTCAACCTGGCCCGCTACCTGTTCCTCGATACACGCTCGCAGGGCTTCTACCGCGACTGGCCCACGGTCGCCCGAGACTGCGCCGCCGCCTTACGCACCGAAGCTGGCCGCAACCCCTACGACCGAGGCCTCACCGACCTGGTCGGCGAACTCAGCACCCGCAGCGAGCAATTCCGCACGTGGTGGGCCACTCACAACGTGAAACTGCATCACACGGCGACCAAGATGATGCACCACCCGGTCGCAGGGGACCTGGAACTCACCGGCGAGGCCCTGCACCTGCCGGGGGACTCGGGCCTGACGATCATCACGTACACCTTCGAGCCCGCCAGCCCCACCGAGCAGGCCCTCACCTTCCTTGCCGGTTGGAGCCCGCAGGAAGCAGCCACGGACACCCGCTGACGAGCGTTCGGCGAAACGCCCAGGGCGGAGAAGCAATCCGGCCGCGACACCGACCGGCCCGAGCCGAAATACCGTGTCCGCTCGACGCCACGCTAGATCGCCGCCGTTTGCGGCTGGTGACACGTTTCTTGCCGGCACCCCAAGTGCGCCGCGGCCGGCCCACCATCCGCGCCGGCCGTGAAGGCCTCTCGCCTTCGTCATCGCGGGGGAGCGTGCCCGGGCAGGGCCGAACAGCCACGACGACGAAGCACCTCCGGTGGCGCGCCCCGCCGTGATCATCGCGGACCGAGAGGGAACCCCAGGGCCGGTCACCGACGTGTCGCCTGGCGCCCGGGGTGGCGGCCCGCACAGGCCGGTGACGGTGCGGCCGACCCGCGACAGCGGCTTAGGTCTGGCTGAACGTCAGGGTGACCGCACCGGTTGAGGACGACATCGCCGGTCGAAGCCGCGCCAACCGGTCACGGCCGTTGGCGTGCAGCCCGCGCTGCCAACGTGCGCGCGGTTGCGCAGGCGTCCGAGCGCCTGTTCTCTCCGATTCGATAATGTACATTATGTCAAATAAGCCGGATCGGGCCCTCCCTCGGCTCGGTCCGACGGCAGGTCGGCGAAGTGCCGCAGGTGTGTCTCCACCAGCGCCACACGCACCTGCACCGGCGCGGGCGGCACCGCGATCAGGTGGTGCCCGTGCGCTCGGTAGACCTCCTCGTGCACGCGGGCGAACGCCAGCGACTCGGCGTAGCCGATCCGGCGGGTGGCACTCGGTGTCACGAAGCCCAGCGGCTCGACCAGGAACACCTGCCGCTGGTAGGCGCCGTCGCGCAGCACCCGCCGCACCTCCTCGGTGAGCAAGCGCCCCGGCGGGCGTCCCAGATATTGCGCGAGGGCCAACGTGCACAGCGGCGACCGGTCGTGGACCTGCACCGACCCGTACGCCCCGGGCGCCTCGCGGCGCTCCCGCTGGAGCCGCGCGACGGCGTCGACGAACCCGGCCTCCCGCCACGGTTCGGCGACGCCCCGCCCCTGCTGGGCCGCGATGACGTCGGTGGCCGCCTCGGCGACGACGTCCCACCCGCGCCGACGCAGCGCGTCGGCGAGTGTCGTCTTGCCCGCCCCCGGCGCACCCGTCAGTACGTACCGCCGCATGCTCTCCCCCTCTCTCGCCGTTGCCGGCGAACCCGAAAATGCTGCATAATATCCCTTATGCATGACAAACAGGACGAATCGGTACGGCAGCTCATCGAGGAGTTCCTGACAGCCCGCGCGACCCGCAAGCCCTCCCCCCACACACTGGAGGCGTACCGGCGGGACCTGCGCGCCGTCGCCGAACTGGCGGCCGAGGAGAGCACCCCCTG
>NZ_WAAS01000239.1:0-9807 GCF_008806585.1 Micromonospora sp. AMSO12t | reverse complement strand
CGCGTCGATGACGGTGCCTCCGTGCGGCGCTTCTCAGCGGCCCGCCGGGCACCCTCGCCGTGGCAACCGCACCAGTCTACCCGAGGTGATTCCGCGCGTTCCGGCAGTCCCCTTATCACCGTTCCCGGCGGACGGACCACCACCCCGCTGCGAAAGCGCAGGTCGGCGTCGTCGGGCACCCCCACGTAGCGGCTGAGCACCGAGCGGCAACCGGCGTACAGCGGGGCCCAGTCGGCGGCCCGGGTCGGGTACGGGCGGTCGGGCGCCCGCCACACCCCGACGAACTCGGCGTCGTGCCGGGCAGCGCAGTCGACCGGGAGCAGCGTCCGCACCGAACCGCCCCGGGAGCGGGCCTGCTGGCAGCCGAGGCGTAGCGGGGACGGCCCCCGCAGCGCGTCCCGGAGGCTGCCGGTGCGGACCACCACCGTGGCGGCGGCCTCGACGGTGCTCACCTCGGTCAGGTCGCACCGGTACCAGCGGGCGCCCGCCGTCCAGCCCGCCCCGGACGGCACCGCCACCGCCAGCCGCAGCCGCCCCGCCCGCCAGTCGGCGCCCACGTGACCGGTCGCCCGGCCGTCGCAGTCGGCGAAGGCGCCCCGCAGCTCGGCCGAGCCGCCCGGCTGGGTGGAGACCACCGACGTGATCGTGGTCGGTTCCGGGGTGGCGGGCCTGACCGCCGCGCTGCACCTGCGCGAGGCGGGGCTGCACGTCACCGTGGTGACCAAGGTCGACATCGACGAGGGGTCGACCCGCTGGGCGCAGGGCGGCATCGCCGCCGTGCTCGACCCGCAGGACACACCGACCGCGCACGCCTCGGACACCGAGATCGCCGGCGTCGGGCTCTGCGACCCGGCGGCGGTGCGGGTGCTGGTCGAGGAGGGCCCCACCCGGCTGCGTGAGCTGATGCGGATCGGGGCGGAGTTCGACCGCAACCCGGACGGCTCGCTGATGCTGACCCGGGAGGGCGGGCACCGGGCCGACCGGATCGTGCACGCCGGCGGCGACGCCACCGGGGCCGAGGTGCAACGCGCCCTGCACGCCGCCGTGCGCCGCGACCCGTGGATCCGGCTGGTGGAGCACGCCCTGGTGCTGGACCTGCTGCGCGCCCCCGGGGACTCCCCGGAGGGGCTCGGCCAAGCCTGCGGCATCACCCTGCACGTGCTCGGCGAGGGCAGCGAGGACGGCGTGGGCGCCATCCTGGGCCGGGCGGTCGTCCTGGCCACCGGCGGGATGGGCCAGATCTACGCGGCCACCACCAACCCGGCCGTGTCGACCGGGGACGGGGTGGCCCTCGCGATGCGGGCCGGCGCGGCGGTGACCGACGTGGAGTTCGTCCAGTTCCACCCGACCGCGCTGATCACCCCGGCCGGCGCCGGCGTGCCCGGCGCCGGGCACGCCCAGCAGCCGCTGGTCTCCGAGGCGTTGCGCGGCGAGGGCGCCCACCTGGTCGACGGCGACGGCAAGCGGTTCATGGTCGGGCAGCACGAGCTGGCCGAGCTGGCGCCCCGGGACGTGGTGGCCAAGGGCATCCACCGGGTCCTGCTGGCCACCGGCGCGGACCACGTGTTCCTCGACGCCCGGCACCTGGGCGGTGACTTCCTGGCCCGGCGCTTCCCGACCATCGTCGCGTCCTGCCTGGCCATCGGGGTCGACCCGGGGACCGACCTGATCCCGGTCGCCCCTGCCGCCCATTACGCCTCCGGTGGCGTCCGCACGGACCTGCGCGGCCGCACCTCCATCCCCGGGCTGTACGCGTGCGGCGAGGTCGCCTGCACCGGCGTGCACGGCGCGAACCGGCTGGCCAGCAACTCGCTGCTGGAGGGGCTGGTCTTCTCCCGGCGGATCGCCGAGGACATCGCGGCCGGGCTGCCCGAGCAGGCCCAGCCGGCGGCGACGGGCGCCTGGGTGGGCGGCGAGGGCTGGGTGGTGCCGGCCGAGGCGACGCCGACGCTGCAACGGGCGATGACCCGGGGCGCGGGCGTGCTCCGCTCGGCGGAGACCCTCGCCGCGACCGCCGGCGTGCTGACCGGGCTCGGCGAGGGCCGGGGCCGGCCCCGGACGGCCGACTGGGAGGCGACGAACCTGATCACCGTGGCGTCGGCGCTGGTCGCCGCCGCGTACGCCCGCCAGGAGACCCGGGGCTGCCACTGGCGGGAGGACTTCCCGACGGCCGACGAGCGGTGGCACGGCCACCTGGTCGGCGCGGTCGGGGCGCAGGGCCGGCTGACGCAAGCGTGGGAGGGAACCCGATGACGGAGTCGACGGAACGGGCACTGCGGGACGCCGGCCTGGATCCGGCGCAGGTGCGGCGGACGGTCGAGGCCGCGCTCGCCGAGGACCTGGGCCCGGACCTCCTGGACGTCACCAGCGTCGCCACCATCCCGGCCGGGCAGACCGACACGGCCGACCTGGTGGCCCGCGCCGACGGCGTGGTGGCCGGGCTGGCCGTGGCGGCGGCCGTGTTCGAGCTGGTCGGCGAGGCGACCGGCGCCGGTCGTACGGTCGAGGTGTCGGTGGTGGCCCGCGACGGCGAGCGGGTGGCGCGCGGCGACGTGCTGGCCACGGTGACCGGCCCCACCCGGCTGCTGCTGACCGCCGAGCGCACGGCGCTCAACCTGCTCTGCCGGATGTCCGGGGTGGCCACCCACACCCGGGCCTGGGCGGACGCCCTGGCCGGCACCAAGGCGATGGTGCTGGACACCCGCAAGACGACCCCGGGCCTGCGCGCCCTGGAGAAGTACGCGGTCCGCGCGGGCGGCGGCACGAACAAGCGGATGGGCCTGCACGACGTCGCGATGATCAAGGACAACCACAAGTTCGCGGCGGGCGGCATCACGGCGGCCTTCCGCCGGGTCCGGGAGACCTTCCCGGACGTGCCCGTGCAGGTCGAGGTGGACACGGTCACCGAGGCGGTGGAGGCGGTCGAGGCCGGGGCGGACTTCCTGCTGCTGGACAACATGACCCCGGAGATGCTCACCGAGGTGGCCGCCCTGGTGGGGGACCGGGCGGAGCTGGAGGCGACCGGCGGGCTGACCCTCGACGTGGCGGCGCGGTACGCGGCGACCGGCGTCGACTTCCTGTCGGTCGGGGCCCTGACGCACTCCTCGCCGATCCTCGACATCGCCATGGACCTGCGCACCGCGTGAACCGGCGGCCGGGCGTTGTCTAGGCTGCGAGCGTGCTGCTCTGCATCGACATCGGAAACACCAACACCGTGCTGGCGACCTTCGACGGCGACAAGCTGGTGCACTCCTGGCGGATCAAGACCGATGCGCGGGCGACGGCCGACGAGCTGGGCCTGAAGTTCCGGGGCCTGCTCGCCGCGGACGCCGTCGAGATCACCGGGGTCGCGGCCTGCTCCACGGTCCCGGCCGCGCTGCGCTCGCTGCGCAACATGCTCGCCCGTTACTACGCGGACCTGCCGAGCGTGATCGTCGAGCCCGGCGTGCGCACGGGGGTGCAGCTCGCCATCGACAACCCCAAGGAGGTGGGCGCCGACCGGGTGGTGAACACCCTGGCCGCGTACACCCTCTACGGTGGGCCGTCGATCGTGGTGGACTTCGGCACCACCACCAACTTCGACGTGATCAGCGCCCGGGGCGAGTTCCTCGGCGGCGCCTTCGCCCCGGGCATCGAGATCTCCTTCGACGCGCTCGCCGCCCGGGCCGCCCAGCTGCGCAAGGTGGAGGCGGCCAAGCCCCGCTCGGTGATCGGCAAGAACACCGTCGAGTGCCTCCAGTCCGGCCTCTACTTCGGCTTCGCCGGGCAGGTGGACCGGATCGTCGAGCGGATGATCGAGGAGATCGGCGAGGTGAGCGCGGTGATCGCCACGGGCGGGCTGGCCTCGCTGGTGATCAACGAGTGCCACACGATCACCCATCACGAGCCGATGATCACCCTGATCGGCCTGCGGATGGTCTACGAGCGCAACCTCTGAGCGTGGCGGTGGCTCAGCGGCGTCGGGCGCGGAAGACGAACGTGCGGTAGGGGAGTTCGACGGACTCCCGGCCGGCCAGGTCGGGGTGGCTCGCGAAGAGCTCGCCGATTTCCCGGTCGATCCTGTCCTGTTCGTCGATGGACGCGGTCAGCCAGAAGGAGCGGGTGTGCAGCATCGCGACCACCTCGTCGGGGGTGAGCGTCGTGGTGTGGGCGAATTCCCCCAGCTCCGTCGGCTCGAAGGCGGAGCCGAAGTCGCCGTACTTCTCCACCACGCTGCCCGCGTTGTCGCCGAGGTGGGCGATCCGGCTCAACTCGGCGACCCAGTCGACGCGCTCGTCCCGGGTGTTCCAGATCGGGGCGAACGTCCCGCCAGGCCGGAGCAGCCGGGCGACCTCGGCGTGCGCCCGCTCCCGGTCGAACCAGTGGTACGCCTGCCCGACGAGCACCGCGTCGGCCGTGCCGTCGGGCAGCGGCACCGCCTCGGCGCTGCCGGCCAGGGCAGTCGTGCCCGGGGTGGCTACCTCCAGTTGGGCGCGCATCGCGGGGTCCGGCTCCACGGGCACCACCTCGTGGCCGAGAGCGAGCACGCCCCGGGTGAGGATGCCGGTGCCGGCTCCCAGGTCGGCGACGCGGGCGGGCGCCTCCACCCCGGCGAGCGCCCACCGCAGGGCGGCCTCCGGATAGCGGGGTCGAAACCGGTCGTACTCGCGTGCGGCGACCCCGAACGACAGGGCGGGAGTGGGGTCCGTCATGGCGGGCAGGTTATCCCGTAACGCCTCGCTGGGGCCTTGAGTACGCTCGGGGCCTGACCCCGCCCGAAATCTCCTTCTGAGGAAGCGTGCCGTGACCGAGCAGAACCCCGTGCCAGTCGATCCCGCCGACGACCTTCCCGAGCAGATGAAGGTCCGCCGGGAGAAGCGGGACCGGATGCTCGCCGAGGGCGTCGAGCCGTACCCCATCGGATTCCCCCGGACCAGCACGCTGGCCGAGATCCGCGAGAAGTACGCCGAGCTGCCCACCGACACCGCCACGGGGGACCAGGTCTCGGTCACCGGCCGGGTGATCTTCGTACGCAACACGGGCAAGCTCTGCTTCGCCACCCTGCGGGACGGCGACGGCACGGAGTTGCAGGCCATGCTCTCCCTCGACCGGGTCGGCCCCGACCGGCTGAACGACTGGAAGCGCCTGGTCGACCTCGGTGACCTCGTCGGCGTGACCGGCGAGGTGATCACCAGCCGGCGCGGCGAGCTGTCCGTGCTGGTCGAGCAGTGGGCGGTGACGGCGAAGGCGCTCCGCCCGCTGCCGGTGGCACACAAGCCGCTGAGCGAGGAGGCGCGGGTCCGGCAGCGCTACGTGGACCTGATCGTCCGCCCACAGGCCCGCCAGATGGTGCGTACCCGGGCCACGACCGTGCGCAGCCTGCGCGAGACGCTGCACGGCCGGGACTTCATCGAGGTGGAGACTCCGATGCTCCAGCTGCTGCACGGCGGCGCGGCGGCCCGGCCATTCGTGACCCACAGCAATGCGCTCAGCACCGATCTGTATCTGCGAATCGCGCCGGAACTGTTTCTCAAGCGGGCCGTCGTCGGCGGCGTCGACCGGGTCTTCGAGATCAACCGCAACTTCCGTAATGAGGGTGTCGACTCTTCGCACTCGCCCGAGTTCGCGATGCTCGAGGCATACGAGGCGTACGGCGACTACGACACCATGGCCGAGCTGACCCGGAATCTCGTGCAGCAGGCGGCGATCGCCGTCAGCGGCTCGACCGTGGTGACGCACGCCGACGGCCGGGAGTTCGATCTGGGCGGCGAGTGGCCCTCGGTGACCCTCTTCGGGGTGCTTTCCGAGGCGCTCGGCGAGGAGGTCACGGCACGCACCGAGCGCGCCCGGCTGGTGGAGTACGCCGACAAGGTCGGTTTGGCGGTCGACCCGAAGTGGGGGCCGGGCAAGCTGGCGGAGGAACTGTTCGAGGAACTGGTGGTGCCGAGCCTCCAGGCGCCCACCTTCGTCCGCGACTACCCGGAGGAGACGAGCCCGCTGACCCGGGCGCACCGCAGCGAGCCCGGGCTGGCCGAGAAGTGGGACCTCTACGTGCTCGGTTTCGAGCTGGGGACCGCGTACTCCGAGCTGGTGGACCCGGTGGTGCAGCGGGAGCGGCTGGTGGCCCAGGCCCAGCTCGGCGCCCGCGGCGACGACGAGGCCATGCGGCTGGACGAGGACTTTCTCCGGGCGATGGAGTACGGAATGCCGCCGGCCGGGGGTATGGGAATGGGAATCGACCGGCTCTTGATGGCGCTCACCGGCCTGGGAATTCGGGAAACCATCCTCTTCCCCCTGGTTCGCCCGGAGTAGCCGCGCATCTCCACCGGGTCGTTACCGCATCCTATTGACGCGGCAAGCGCCGCGCGGGTTATTGTGCTTACAGTTTGCAGGAGCACCCTGCTCGAAAGGAATGTGGGACGTGGCCAAGCAGATCATTCATAAGCTGGTCGATGACCTGGACGGCGGGGACGCTGACGAGACGGTCAAGTTCGCGCTCGACGGCGTTCAGTACGAGATCGACCTGTCTAGCTCCAACGCCGAGAAATTGCGCGACGTATTCGCCTCGTACATCGCCCACGGCACCAAGGTGGGCAGGGGCGGCGTCGTCGTCGGCGGCCGGGCCGCGCGCGGCCGGGGTGGCGCCACCGCCGACCGGGAGCAGAACAAGGCGATCCGCGCCTGGGCCAAGAAGGCCGGCAAGGACATCTCCGACCGGGGTCGGATCCCCCAGGAGATCGTCGACGAGTACCACGCGAAGGCCGGTCACTGACCGGGACCGCCGACGGGCGACACCGACGCCGGGCCGGAGCACGACTCCGGGCCGGCGTCGCCGTATCCGCCCGGGGTCGCGTCCGAGGGGGAAGAATTCCGTCCCGACGGTCGTTGTCCACAGCCGGTGGAGAGTCTGTCCACAGCCTGTGGACAACTCCCGAACGGCTCGGATCCGGGCCGCGTCGGCACCGGCGCGACCCGCACGACGGGTCCGGGACCGGGGTCGAATTTCGCTCTGCGCGTACAGGCAGGGGTACCGGAACACCCCCTGAGCGCGGACGGTTGTGCAAAACGACGCGTACACGGCTTCCGACGGGGACACACGACCTCAGCGGAGTCGGTCCGCGGCGATAGAGTAAGGAGGCACGGACGCCCGTCCCGGTCGTCCGCGCACCGGCCCCGCCACGACTTCTTGACCATCAAGATCGAGTGCGCACGGCACGTGAGGAGCACGAGGGCATGTTCGAGCGGTTCACCGACCGAGCGCGACGGGTTGTCGTCCTGGCCCAAGAAGAGGCCCGGATGCTCAACCACAACTACATCGGTACGGAACACATCCTGCTGGGCCTGATCCACGAGGGTGAGGGCGTCGCCGCCAAGGCTCTGGAGAGCCTCGGCATCTCCCTGGAGGGTGTGCGGCAGCAGGTCGAGGAGATCATCGGCCAGGGTCAGCAGGCGCCGAGCGGGCACATCCCGTTCACGCCGCGGGCCAAGAAGGTGCTGGAGCTGTCGCTGCGCGAGGCGCTGCAGCTCGGCCACAACTACATCGGCACGGAGCACATCCTGCTCGGCCTGATCCGCGAGGGCGAGGGCGTCGCCGCCCAGGTGCTGGTCAAGCTCGGCGCCGACCTCAACCGGGTCCGCCAGCAGGTGATCCAGCTGCTCTCCGGCTACCAGGGCAAGGAGCCGGCCGCGGCGGGCGCCACGCCGGGCGAGGCCGCGCCGTCCACCAGCCTCGTGCTGGACCAGTTCGGCCGCAACCTGACCCAGGCCGCCCGCGAGGGCAAGCTCGACCCGGTCATCGGGCGCGAGAAGGAAATCGAGCGGGTCATGCAGGTGCTCTCCCGCCGCACCAAGAACAACCCGGTCCTGATCGGTGAGCCCGGCGTCGGCAAGACCGCCGTGGTGGAGGGGCTGTCCCAGAAGATCATCAAGGGCGAGGTGCCCGAGACGCTGAAGGACAAGCAGCTCTACACGCTCGACCTCGGTGCCCTGGTCGCCGGTTCCCGCTACCGCGGTGACTTCGAGGAGCGCCTCAAGAAGGTGCTCAAGGAGATCCGCACCCGCGGCGACATCATCCTCTTCATCGACGAGATCCACACCCTGGTCGGCGCGGGTGCCGCCGAGGGCGCGATCGACGCGGCGAGCATCCTCAAGCCGATGCTGGCCCGTGGCGAGCTGCAGACCATCGGCGCGACCACGCTCGACGAATACCGCAAGCACCTGGAGAAGGACGCCGCCCTCGAGCGCCGCTTCCAGCCGATCCAGGTGGGTGAGCCGTCGCTGGCCCACACCATCGAGATCCTCAAGGGCCTGCGCGACCGCTACGAGGCGCACCACCGGGTCAGCATCACCGACGCGGCTCTCGTGGCCGCCGCGACGCTGGCCGACCGGTACATCTCCGACCGCTTCCTGCCGGACAAGGCGATCGACCTGATCGACGAGGCCGGCGCCCGGATGCGGATCCGCCGGATGACCGCGCCGCCGGACCTGCGCGACTTCGACGAGCGCATCGCCCAGGTGCGTCGCGACAAGGAGTCCGCGATCGACGCGCAGGACTTCGAGCGCGCCGCCCAGCTGCGCGACAAGGAGAAGCAGCTCCTCGGCCAGAAGGCCCAGCGGGAGAAGGAGTGGAAGGCCGGTGACCTGGACGTCGTCAGCGAGGTCGACGACGAGCAGATCGCCGAGGTGCTCGGCAACTGGACCGGCATCCCGGTCTACAAGCTGACCGAGGAGGAGACCTCGCGCCTGCTGCGCATGGAGGACGAGCTGCACAAGCGCGTCATCGGCCAGGAGGACGCGGTCAAGGCGGTCTCGAAGGCGATCCGGCGTACCCGGGCCGGCCTGAAGGACCCGAAGCGTCCGTCGGGCTCGTTCATCTTCGCCGGCCCGTCCGGTGTCGGTAAGACCGAGCTCTCCAAGGCGCTCGCCGAGTTCCTGTTCGGCAGCGAGGACGCCCTCATCCAGCTGGACATGTCCGAGTTCCACGACCGCTACACGGTCTCCCGGCTGGTGGGTGCCCCTCCCGGCTACGTCGGCTACGACGAGGGCGGCCAGCTGACCGAGAAGGTGCGGCGTCGGCCGTTCTCGGTGGTCCTCTTCGACGAGATCGAGAAGGCCCACCCGGACGTGTTCAACACGCTGCTCCAGATCCTGGAGGACGGTCGGCTCACCGACGGTCAGGGCCGGATCGTGGACTTCAAGAACACGGTCATCATCCTGACCACCAACCTGGGCACCCGCGACGTCGCCAAGGCGGTCTCGCTCGGTTTCCAGGCGTCGGAGGACTCCGAGTCCAACTACGACCGGATGAAGCAGAAGGTCAACGACGAGCTCAAGCAGCACTTCCGGCCTGAGTTCCTCAACCGGATCGACGACACCATCGTCTTCCATCAGCTGCGCCAGCTGGAGATCCTGTCGATCGTCGACATCATGATCCAGCGGATCGAGGGCCAGCTGCGGAACAAGGACATGGGTCTGGAGCTGACCGACAACGCCAAGAAGTACCTGGCGAAGAAGGGCTTCGACCCGGTCCTCGGTGCGCGTCCGCTGCGTCGCACGATCCAGCGCGACATCGAGGACAACCTGTCCGAGCGGATCCTCTTCAACGAGCTGATCCCGGGTCAGATCGTGGTGGTGGACTGCGAGGGCGATCCGGAGGACATCGACAAGTCCAAGCTCATCTTCACGGGCGCGGACCGGCCGGCCACCGTGCCGGACGCCGTCCCGGCCGACCTCGGTGGCACCGCCGCCGCAGGCGCGGACGAGTAGGACCGAAACAGCACGAGGGCGGCGGCCCGGTGGCACCAGCCACCGGGCCGCCGCCTTCTTTCC
>NZ_WAAS01000238.1:0-9862 GCF_008806585.1 Micromonospora sp. AMSO12t | reverse complement strand
CGCCCGGGTGGGGGCGGACCGGGCGGCGGAGGTCGTGGCGCTGCTCGCCGAGGACACCGCCGCCGGGCCGGGCGACGACCTGACCGCCGCGTGGCGCCGGCTACGCGCGGGCGCGGACCCGGGCGCCACCGCCCGCTGGCGTTCGGAGGTACGCCGACTGCGCGCCGCCCTGCCCGACGCGCAGTCGCGACGGCCTGACCGGGGCCGCCCGCCCCTTGCTTCCGACGCAACGGCGGGAGGCCCCGGCCGGGCGAGGTCAGCCGGCGACCCCGCACGGGCCGGCGACGCGGGCCGGTTGACCGACGACCTGGCCGCCGGGCTGCTGGTCGGGCTCGCCCACCCGGAGCGGCTGGCCCGGGTGCGGCGGCCGGGCGGCTCGGCGTATCTGATGAGCGGCGGGACCGCGGCGGAGCTGGCGCCCGGGTCGGGGCTGGCCGGCGCCGACTGGCTGGCGGTCGCGGTGGCGGACCGCTCCCCCGGCGCGCCGACCGCCCGGGTGCGGCTGGCCACCCCGCTCGACGAGGCGACCGCCCGGGAGGCGGGCGGGCCGCTGCTGCGCACCGAGCGGGAGGTCGGCTGGGCCGGCGAGGACGTGGTGGCCCGGGAGGTGCTGCGGCTGGGCGCGATCGAGCTGGTCGAGCGGCCAATCGCCCGGCCCGACCCGGCGGAGGTGGCGGGGGCCCTGCTGACCGGCCTGCGTCGTACCGGCCTCAGTCTGCTGACCTGGACCCCGGCGGCGCGGGCGCTGCGCGAGCGGCTGGCGTTCTGTCGGCAGTCGCTCGGCGGCGACTGGCCCGACGTGGGCGACGAGGCGCTGCTCGCCGACGCGCCCGCCTGGCTGGGCCCGGAGCTGGCCCGCGCCCGCCGCCGCGCCGACCTGGCCCGCCTCGACGTGGCCGGGGCGCTGCGCCGGCTGCTGCCGTGGGCGCTGGCGGCGCGGCTGGACGAGGTGGCGCCCGAGCGGATCGCGGTGCCGAGCGGATCGCGGATCCGGCTCGACTACGCCGACCCGGCGGCGCCGGTGCTCGCGGTGAAGCTCCAGGAGACCTTCGGCTGGCGGGAGGCGCCGCGCATCGCCGACGGCCGGGTGCCGGTGCTGCTGCACCTGCTCTCGCCGGCCGGGCGGCCGGTGGCGGTCACCGCCGACCTGGCCTCCTTCTGGCGCACCGGCTATCCGCAGGTACGCGGGGAGCTGCGCGGGCGCTACCCGCGCCACCCGTGGCCGGAGGACCCGACCACGGCCCCGCCCACCCGGCACGCCACCCCGCGCCGGCGCTGAGCGGGCTCATGTCGTCACCTCCCTGCGGTCGGCGACACCACGAGGCTCCAGAGCGCTGAACCGGCTGGTTCGCTCGCGACGCTCGCTCACTCCTGCACGACGTCGGCGACGACCACCGTGACGTTGTCCGGCCCGCCGGCGCGCAGCGCCAGGTCGATGAGCCGGCGGGCGCAGTCCGCGCGGTCGGGGTGCTCGGCGAGCACCTCGGCGAGGGTGTCCGGGCGGACGACGTTGGACAGCCCGTCGCTGCACAGCAGCCAGCGGTCCCCGGCCCACGGCACCATCGTCGCGTACGACGGGGAGACCTCCTCGCCCTGCAACGCCTGGGTGACCACGGCCCGGCGCGGGTGGCTGCTGGCCTGGTCGGCGGTGATCACCCCCTGGTCGACGAGCATCTGCACGAACGTGTCGTCCCGGGTGATCTGCTTGAGCACGCCTTCGCGGAACAGGTAGGCGCGGGAGTCGCCGACGTGGGCGAGGGCCAGGCAGCTGCCCGTCCGGGCGAAGAGCAGGGCGGTCAGCGTGGTGCCCATGCCCTGCCGTTCCGGATCCTCGGCGACCGCCTGGTGGATCCGCTCGGTGGCGAGCTGGATGCCGCTCTGCAGTGCGGCCACCAGCGCGTGCTCCGGGGTCTCCACGTCCAGCGGAGCGACCGCGTCGATGGCGATCGCGCTGGCCAGGTCGCCAGCCGCCATCCCGCCCATGCCGTCGGCGACGGCGACGAGCCAGGTGCCGGCGTGCAGGGCGTCCTGGTTTCCGCTGCGGATCAGCCCACGGTCGCTCGTTCCCACGGAGCGCAGCTTCAGGGTCATGGGTGGCAGCCTGCCAGGCGGAGGGCTCAGTTGTCTCTAGGAGATCAGGACCTCGGCGCGTCGCGCGGTGAATCTCACTGTCCCGGAGGCCCGTCGGGCGGGTCCACGCCATCCAGCCGGATCGATTGACAGGGTGCCGGCGGCACTGGAACCATCGACAGGGTCTGGGAGCGCTCCCAGGTCGCCACCACCATCCCCCGTCCCCGCAGTCGTCCGGAAGGAACACCCGTGACGCCATCCCGACGTCGCCTCGCACTGCTCGCGACCGCGACCGCCATCGCCCTGACCGGAGCCACCGCCGGCACCGCCCACGCCGAACCGCCCCCCGACGCCCCCGAGCAGATCGACAACGGCGACTTCAGCGCCGGCGTGTCCCCCTGGTTCTCCTATGGCACCGGCCCGCTCGCGGTCACCGACGGCCGGCTCTGCGCCACCGTGCCCGGCGGCCTGGCCAACCCGTGGGACGCCGGCATCGGCCAGGACGGCGTGCCGCTGGTCGCCGGGGCCGAGTACACGCTCGGCTTCGACGTCTCCGCCACCCCCGGCACCGCCGTCAAGGCCGTCCTGCAACTGGGCACCGCCCCCTACACCACGTACGCCAGCGTCGACGCCACCGCCGGCGGCACCGCCCAGCGGTTCGAGAAGACGTTCACGGTGCCCGAGGCGAACCCCGCCGCCCAACTGATCTTCCAGGTCGGCGGCAACGCGGCCGAGCAGACCGTCTGCCTGGACGACGTCTCGCTGCGCGGCGGCGACCCGCCCGCGCCGTACGTGCCCGACACCGGGCCACGGGTGCGGGTCAACCAGGTCGGCTACCTGCCCGGCGGACCGAAGAACGCCACAGTGGTCACGTCGGCGACCGACGCCCTGCCCTGGCAGCTCAAGTCGGCCGCCGGCACCGTCCTGGCCAGCGGCAGCACCACCCCGCGCGGCGTCGACGCCGCCTCCGGGCAGAACGTGCAGACGCTCGACTTCTCGTCGTACCGGACCCCGGGGGCGGGGCTGACCCTCACCGTCGACGGCGAGACCAGCCACCCCTTCGACATCTCGGGCACCCTCTACGACCGGCTGCGCGCCGACTCCCTCCAGTTCTTCTACGCCCAGCGCAGCGGCATCGCCATCGACGGCGACCTGATCGGCGCGGAGTACGCCCGCCCGGCCGGGCACCTCGGCGTCGCGCCCAACAAGGGCGACACCTCCGTGCCCTGCCAGCCGGGCGTCTGCGACTACTCCCTCGACGTGCGCGGCGGCTGGTACGACGCCGGCGACCACGGCAAGTACGTGGTCAACGGCGGCATCGCCACCTACCAGCTGCTGAACACCTTCGAGCGGACCCGCACGGCCGCCACCGCCGGGCACGGCGCGGCCCTCGGCGACAGCACGCTGCGGGTGCCCGAGCGCGGCAACGACGTACCGGACGTGCTCGACGAGGCCCGCTGGGAGCTGGAGTTCCTGCTGCGCATGCAGGTGCCGGCCGGCAAGCCGCTCGCCGGGATGGCCCACCACAAGATCCACGACCGGAACTGGACCGGGCTGCCGCTCGCCCCGCACGACGACCCCGAGCAGCGCGAACTGCACCCGCCGTCGACCGCCGCCACCCTCAACCTGGCCGCCGTCGCCGCCCAGTGCGCGCGGCTCTTCGCCCCCTACGACGCGGCCTTCGCGAAGCGCTGCGGCACGGCGGCGAAGACGGCCTACGCCGCCGCCAAGGCCAACCCGACGCGGTACGCCAGCCCCGCCGACAGCACCGGCGGCGGCGCGTACGACGACACGAACGTCACCGACGAGTTCTACTGGGCCGCCGCCGAGCTCTTCCTGACCACCGGGGAGCAGCCGTACCTGGCGGACCTGACCGCGTCGCCGCACCACACCGGGAACGTGTTCGACCCGCGCGGCTTCGGCTGGCAGGGCGTCGCGGCGCTGGGCCGGCTCGACCTGGCCACCGTGCCCAACGGACTGCCGGCCGCCGACCTGGCCCGCGTCCGCGCCTCCGTCACCGCCGCCGCCGACGCCCACCTCGCCGAGGCGGCCCGGCAGGCGTACGGGCTGCCGATGCCCGGCGACCCGGACAGCTACTTCTGGGGCGGCAACAGCAACATCATCAACAACGCGGTCGTGCTGGCCACCGCCTTCGACCTGACCAGCAACGCGAAGTACCGCGACGGCGCGGTGCAGGCGATGGACTACGTCCTCGGCCGCAACGCGCTGAACATCTCGTACGTGACCGGGTGGGGCGAGCACGCGGCCGAGAACCAGCACAGCCGGATCTTCGGCCACCAGCTCGACCCGGACCTGCCGAAGCCGCCCGCCGGCTCGCTGGCCGGCGGCCCGAACGCCGCCCTGCAGGACCCGTTCGCCGCCAAGCTGCTCGCCGGCTGCAAGCCGATGTTCTGCTACGTCGACGACATCAACTCGTACGCGACCAACGAGGTGGCCATCAACTGGAACTCGGCGCTGGCCTGGATCGCCTCGTTCCTGGCCGACCAGGGCGACTCGAAGGCGGTGCCGGCGCCCACCTGCTCCGCCACGTACACCAACTACGGCGCCTGGCAGGGCGGCACCGGGTTCACCGCCCAGGTGACCATCCGCAACACCGGCACCAGCGCGATCGACGGCTGGGCGGCCCGCTTCGCCTTCACCGGCGACCAGAAGGTACGCGAGGCGTGGCTGGCGAAGGCGACCCAGGCGGGGGCCACGGTCACCGCGAAGAACGAGTCGTACAACGCCAGGATCGCCCCGGGCGGCACCGTCACCTTCGGCTTCAACGCGGTGACCGGCGGCGGCGCCAACCCGGCACCCGGCCTGATCACCGTCAACGGCGCGGCCTGCGCGCTCTCCTGACCGACCCGTGGTCCGGTGCGCCCCGGCGATCCGTCGCCTCGGCCGCACCGGCCCGGATCGTCCCAGGTGACGAGCGCGTCGCCCGCGTAACGGCCTCCCCCGGGTCCCCGGGGGGAGGCCACCACCGGGTCCGGGCCGTGCGGCCGGCAGCCGCCTAATCCGGTGGACGCCGTCCCGGGGCGTACGACAGGGTGGCCGGCATGGACGACGCGGAGCGGCGGGTCTGGTCGCGACTGCCGGACGACACCCGGAGCGCCCTGGCCGGCCTGAGCCCGGCGGACCTGCGCACGCTGCTGCTGGCGGTGGCCCGGGACCGGGCGGCGGCGGTACGCCCGGCGGACCTGGTCCGCCGCTGGCGCACGGACCGCTTCACCCGGCCGGCGGCGGCCGACCCCCGCGCGCTGGCCGCCGTCGAGGCCCGCCTGTGGGAACTACTCCCGGCGGAGTTCGCCGGCGTCGACCTCTCCCCCGTCGCGCCGATCGGCACCTGCTCGGTCGTCACGCCGATGAGCCAGAACCGCATCGTCACCACCTTCCGCGCCACCGAGGTGCTCAGCGACCCCACAAACGCGCTCGCGATCGAGGCCGCGGTGCGCCGCCGGGAACAGCCGGCCGGCGGCACCGTGCACCTGGCCGCCTGCCACCGGGTGCTGCGGGCGCAGGACTTCGGGCCGACCTGGTCGGCGCACTTCCGGCTCTTCACGCTGGTCTCCAGCGCCCGCGACACCGGCTCGGGGCGCACCGAGGCACGGCTGCTCACCCTGCACCTGGCGTACTGGCGCACGGTGCTCGCCACCCTGCTGCCGCCGTCGGCGGCGGCCCGGGTGCGCCTGACGTTGCTGGACAGCCCTGTGGTCGGGGAACGGATCGCCGACACCGTCCGGCCGACGCTGGGCCCGTCGGGCGTGCCGCTGGTGGACGAACCGGAGCGCCGACGCGGCCGGGGCTACTACGTCGACGCGGCGCTGCGGTTCACCGCCGGCGACGGCGCCGACGAGGTCGAACTCGGCGACGGCGGCTTCACCGACTGGACCGCCCGGTTCACCAGCGACGCCAAGGAACGCTGCCTGACCTCCTGCCTGAACACCGAGCGGCTCGTCGCGCTTGCCGAGGCCCGGCGGCCAGCGGCGCCCTGACCACGATCAGCCGGCCCAGAGCCTGGCGGAGCCCGCCTACCATCATGGCCATGGATGCAACGGGGTGGATCCTGACCGGGATCGCGGCGACGGTCGTCGCCCTCATCCTGGTCGTGCTGCCGCTGAGCAGGCGGCGGGCGTCGCCGCCCGACGGGCGGGACGCGGCGTTGACGGCGGCGCGCAGGGCCATCCGGCAGTCCCGCCGGGACGGACGGCGCCGTGGGCGGGGCAGCCTCCGCGGCGAAGGGTACGGCGGGGATCCCAGCACGATGGGCACCGCCAGCTCCGGCGACTCGGGCGGGACGCCATGACCTCCCGGCGTAGCTGGCGCCCGGAGCGGTGAATCGTCCACGACATCAGCTCGACAGCACGAGCGCGGGGAGACCGCCTCCCTGGCCGGGGCTCGCGGCGTCGAGGGCCGACGTCCAGTCCAACCTGCTCGCGTCGAGACACCTGGTTGTAGCAGCATGTCCGTCATGAGCGACCAGCGGAGCCTGGGTCTGCGTCCCGGCGGCCCGACCGACGCGCCCGCCGTGCTGCGGCTGCTCGACGACGCCACCGCCTGGCTGGCGGCGCGGGGTCGCACCGGCCAGTGGGGCACCGAGGCGGCCTCGACCGACCCGCGGCGGGTCGCGCAGGCCGAGGCCTGGGCGAGCGGCGGCGGGCTGTGGCTGGCGACGCTCGCCGACCGACCGGTCGGCGCACTGGTGGTGGGGACGGCGACCGAGTACGTGCCACCCGCCACCGAACCCGAGCTGTACGTGAACCTGCTGGTCACCGACCGCGCACACGCCGGGTCGGGCATCGGCGGCCGGCTGCTGGCGCACGCCGCGGAGCTGGCCCGGGAGCGCGGGCTCGGCCTGCTCCGGGTGGACTGCTACGCGGGCGACGACGGCGCGCTGGTCCGGTGGTACGAGCGGCAGGGCTTCACCGCCACCGACCCGTTCACGGTCGAGCGCCCGGGCCGCGACCCGTGGCCCGGGCAGGTCCTCGTCCGCCGCCTGCCCTGACGCCGGTCCGCTCACCCCCGGGCAGGCACCGCGCAGGCCCGGGACGGGACCGCTCAGCCGGCGCTGCGCAGCTTCGGCAGCACCTCGGCGCCGAACGCGTCGATGAAGTCCCGCTGCTCCTGCCCGACGTGGTGCAGGGCGATCTGGTCGAAGCCCAGCTCCAGGTACTCCTCCAGCCAGCCGACGTGCCGGCCGAGGTCGGCGGAGACGTTCACGACGTCGTGGACCTTCTCCATCGGCACGTCCTGCGAGACCACGTCGAAGTGCTCCGGGGTCTCCAGGTCCCAGCAGACCGGCGGGGCGAAGACGTTGCTGCGCCACTGGTCGTACGCGAGCCGCTCGGCCTCGGCCTGCTCCGGTGCCCAGCTCACGTGCACCTGGAGGTGCAGCGGCCCGCGCCCGCCGGCGTCCCGGTACGCGTCGATCATCTGCCGCAGGTGCGCGGTCGGGGCGTTCACGGTGATCAGCCCGTCCGCCCACTCGGCGCACCAGCGGGCGGTGGCCACGCTGACCGCCGCCCCGATCAGCGCCGGCGGCTGCTCCGGCCGGGTCCACAGCTTCGCCCGGTCCACCCGGACCAGGCCGTCGTGGCTGACCTCCTCGCCGGCCAGCAGCGCGCGGATCACGTCCACGCACTCGCGCAGCCGGGCGGTGCGGACGTCCTTGCGCGGCCAGTCGTCGCCGGTGATGTGCTCGTTGCTCGCCTCGCCGGTGCCGAGGGCGGCCCAGAACCGGCCCGGGTACATCGCCCCAAGGGTGCCGATCGCCTGGGCGATGATGGCCGGGTGGTAGCGCTGCCCGGGGGCGTTGACCACCCCGAACGGCAGGTCCGTCGCCTGGAGCGCGGCGCCGAGCCAGGACCAGGCGAAGCCGGACTGGCCCTGCCGCTCGCTCCAGGGCGCGAAGTGGTCCGAGGACATGGCGGCGTCGAAGCCGGCCCGCTCGGCGTGGATCACCGCCTCCAGCAGGGCGCGGGGATGGATCTGCTCGTGGGACGCGTGGAAGCCGAACACCGTCATGGCGTCACTCCGTACCCACGACGGCGTCCGGCTACGCCGACGAAGCCGGGCGGGGCTACTCCGCGTGCGCCCCGGCGCCGGCCGAGGCGGCCCCCTCGCCCACCCAGACGGTCTTGGTGTTGCAGAACTCCCGCATGCCGAGCGCGGAGAGCTCGCGGCCGTAGCCGGAGTTCTTCACCCCGCCGAAGGGCAGTTCCGGGTAGGACGTGGTCATCCCGTTGACGAAGACGTTCCCGGCGTCGAGGTCGACGGCGAAGCGCTCCTGCTCCTGCGGGTCCCGGGTCCAGGCGTTGGACCCCAGGCCGAAGGAGGTGCCGTTGGCCACCTCGATCGCCTCGTCGTACGACGACACCCGGTAGAGGCCCGCGACGGGCCCGAAGACCTCCTCGGACCACATCCGCATCTCCGGCCTCAGGTCGGTGACCACGGTCGGCGGGTAGAACCAACCGGGGCCGGCGGGCAGCTCGCCGCCGCAGAGCACGGTGGCGCCCTTGTCGACCGCGTCCCGCACCTGGGCGTGGATCTCGTCGCGCCCGCCCTCGCTGGCCAGCGGGCCGACGTCGGTGCCGGATTCCATCGGATCGCCGACCCGCAGGGCCGCCATGTTCGCCGCGAACTTCTCGGCGAAGGCGTCGAAGACGTCGGCGTGCACGATGAACCGCTTCGCGGCGATGCAGGACTGGCCGTTGTTCTGGCAGCGGGCGGTGGTGGCGACCTCGGCGGCCCGGTCCAGGTCCGCCGACGGCATCACCACGAACGGGTCGCTGCCGCCGAGCTCCAGCACGGTCCTCTTCAGCTCCCGGCCGGCGATCTGGGCGATCGACCGGCCGGCACCCTCGCTGCCCGTCAGCGTCGCCGCGCGCACCCGCGGGTCGCTGAGCACCCGGTCGACCTCGGCCGAGCCGACCAACAGGGTGGTGAACGCCCCCTCCGGGAAGCCGGCGCGGCGGAACAGGTCCTCCAGCAGCAGCGCGGTCTGCGGCACGTTGGAGGCGTGCTTGAGCAGGCCGGTGTTGCCGGCCATCAGGGCCGGCGCGGCGAAGCGCAGCACCTGCCACAGCGGGAAGTTCCAGGGCATCACCGCGAGCACCGGCCCGATCGGCTGGTAGCGGACGAAGGCGCGGGTGGCCTTGACCGCTCCGGCGTCGGCGGGCTCGTCGGCGAGGAACTCGGCCGCCTTCGCCGCGTAGAAGCGGCAGGCGGCGGCGCACTTGGTGACCTCCGCCTGGGCCGAGGCGTACGTCTTGCCCATCTCGGTGGTCATCAGCCGGGCGATCTCGTCGCGCTCGGCCTCCAGCAGGTCGGCCGCCGCGTTCAGCCAGCGCCCGCGCTGGTCGACGGTGGTGCCGCGCAGCTGGCGGTACGCCAGGTCGGCCCGCTCGATCGCGGCGTCGATCTGCTCCGGCGACATCGGTTCGTACGTCTTGAGCGTCTGTCCCGTGGCGGGATTGGTGGTCGCGATGGGCATCTCGTACTCCTGTCACTCGAAGAGTGAGTGGCGGGCTCCCGGTTCCTCCCGGCGGCGGGCGGCGCGGCGCCGCTGGATGATGATCAGGTCGACCACGGCGACCACCGCGAAGACCACGCAGAGGACCCCGAGCCACACCAGGTCGGCGTTGAACGCCAGCACCGCGAAGACGGTCATGGTCACCAGACCGAACCCGGCGAGCACGAGCCGCATGTTGAGCGCGCTGTAGGCGTGGCCGACCGTGCCACGGGCGCGCCGGGGCTGCGATCTCGTCATCTCACCGACCTACCCCCGATC
>NZ_WAAS01000237.1:0-10030 GCF_008806585.1 Micromonospora sp. AMSO12t | reverse complement strand
TGCGCCTGCCGGCAGCTGGACGGCGGGCCGGGCCTACCAGGTCGGCGACCAGGTCACCTACGGCGGGCTGACGTACCGCTGCCGGCAGGCGCACACCGCGATCCCCGGTTGGGAACCGCCGCACGTGCCGGCGCTCTGGACGCAGGTCTGACCGGACGGGTGCGGCCCGTCCCCCCGGCGCCCGCACCCGTCATCCCTTCCCGGATCGGAGTACGCCATGCGACGGCTGCCCACGGTCGTCCTGCTCGCCGTCCTGCTGACCGTCCCCGGTTGCGCCGCGCGGACCGCCCCGGCGTCGTCCGTCCCCGCGCCGCCGGGGCCGGCCGCGGCCAGCGCGACCGAGATGAACGGCTTGGACGTGGTCTTCCTGGCCATGTTGGCGGCACACACCGAGCAGACGCTGGAGATGGTGCGGCTCAGCCGCGACCGGGTGACCGACCGGAAGCTGCACACCCTCGTCGCCGCCATCGAGGTCACCGAGACCGACGAACTCGCCACGATGCGCGGCTGGCTGCGCGACGCCGGACCGGCCGCCGCCGAGGCCGCCCGCCGGCACGACCACGGGCAGCACGGGACCGCCGCCGAGGACATGGCACGCCTGCGGGCCGCCCCGGACGGCGAGGTCGACCGCGTCCTGCTCGGCCTGCTCGTCCCGCACCAGGAGGCGGCGGCCGACCTGGCCCGGGCGCACCAGAAGGTCGGCGCCGACCCGCGCGTACGCGACTTCGCCGGTCGCGTCGAGCGGTCGCGTACGGCCGAGGTCTCGCTGATGGCCGGGCTGACGCCGGCCCGGGGCGCCTGAACCCCGGGCGCCGGATCAGGCGTCGGCGCGCGGCTCCAGCCGGATGGAGACGGAGTTGACGCAGTGCCGGGTGTCCTTCGGGGTGAAACCCTCGCCCCGGAAGACGTGCCCCAGGTGGCTGTCGCATCGGGCGCAGCGGATCTCGGTGCGGCTCATCCCCAGGCTGCGGTCCTCGATCTCCTTGACCGCGCCGGGGATCGCGTCGTCGAAGCTGGGCCACCCGCAGTGCGAGTCGAACTTCGTGTCGCTGGGGTAGAGCTGCGCGCCGCAGGCCCGGCAGTGGTAGGTCCCGGGCGTCTTCGTGTCGACGTACTCGCCGGTCCACGGGCGCTCGGTGCCGGCCTCCCGCAGCACCCGGAACTCCTCCGGGCTGAGCCGGACCCGCCACTCTTCCTCGGTACGGGGCAGTTCACTCTCGTCAAGACTCACCCGTCAACGGTACGTCGGACGTCGGAGGTGTGGCATATGGTCGCGCAATGGGTGGCACGAAGGCTGCGGCCGAACTGATCGAGGTGGCCGGGCACGAGGTCCGGCTGACCAGCCCCGACCGGGTGATCTTCCCGCAGCGCGGCTTCACCAAGGCCGACGTCTTCCACTACTACCTCGCGGTGGGTGACGGCATCATGCGCGCCCTGCGCGAGCGTCCCACCACGTTGCAGCGCTTCCCGGAGGGCGTCGAGGGGGAGGCGTTCTTCCAGAAGCGGGTGCCCGCGCGCGGCGTGCCGCCCTGGGTGCGGACGACCACGATCAGCTTCCCGAGCGGTCGCAGCGCGGCCGAGCTCTGCCCCGCCGACCTGGCCCACGTGGCCTGGGCCGCCCAGATGGGCACCATCGTGTTCCACCCGTGGCCGGTGCGTGCCGCCGACGTCGACCGCCCCGACGAGTTGCGCATCGACTTCGACCCGCAGCCCGGCACCGACTTCGCCGACGCGGTTGCCGCCGCCGGGGAGCTGCGCGGGCTCCTCGACGAGCTGGGCGCCACCGGCTGGCCGAAGACCTCCGGCGGCCGTGGCGTGCACGTCTACCTGCGGATCGCGCCACGCTGGACGTTCACGGAGGTGCGCCGGGCCACCATCGCGCTGGCCCGCGAGCTGGAGCGGCGCCGGCCGGAGCTGGTGACCACCGCCTGGTGGAAGGAGCAGCGGGGCGAGCGCGTCTTCGTCGACTACAACCAGATGGCCCGCGACCGCACGATCGCCTGCGCGTACTCGCTGCGGGCCAACGCCCGGGCTACCGTGTCCACCCCGGTCACCTGGGACGAGCTGCCCGACGTCGACCCCGACGACTTCGACCTGCGCACTGTCCCGGCCCGGCTGGCCGAGCGCGGCGATCCGCACGCCGGCATCGACGACACCGCGTGGGACATCAGCCCGCTGCTGGAGTGGGCCGACCGGGACGACACCGCCGGCCAGGGCGACATGCCCTACCCGCCGGACCACCCGAAGATGCCCGGCGAGCCGAAGCGTGTGCAGCCCTCCAAGGACCGCGACCGCCCCCGCTGACCGGCCCGCCCGATCGCCGCCGTCCCGCCGGCACGGGCGGGACGCGTGCCCGCCGTCACCGGCGGTCGCCGTACGCCTCCACCGCCTCCTTGGCCGAGCGCAGGTCCGCGCCGGTCGCCTTCCGGTACGCGGCGATCGCCTTGATCTTGTCGCCCCGGGCCAGGTGCTGTCCCACCTCCGGCGGCACGGGCGAGGCGTCCACCACGCCCAGGTGGTCCATCACCAGCCGGAGCCGGCGCTCGATCTCGGCGAGCCGGTACGCGGTCCGCGCCTGCTCGGTCCTGCCGGGCAACTGGGCGGCGAGCAGCGCGACGACGGCCACCATCAGGGCGGTGAGGGCGATCTCCATCCGGTGATGGAAGCACATCCGCGCACCGCGCCATCCTCGCCGGGTCGCCGGCCCCGCCCACCGGTCGGGCGCCTCCGGATAACGATCAAGTAACGGGCGCGAACCTTTCCCGGCACGTCACCGCTCTCCCTGATCGTCGGCCCGACAACGGGCCAGGGGAGGGCATCGGATGAAGCTGGTGTGGAGGCGGGCCCGCGAGGCGCGTGGGCTGCTGCTCGCCGCGGTGGTCGCGGCCCTGGTGGCGGTCGCGTTGGTCACCGGGCTTTCTGACTACAACCGGCGGGCCGTCGAGGCGGGCCAGCGTGCCCTGCTCAGCGGGGCGTCGTTCGAGGAGCGCAGCCTCCTGGTCAGCGGCGCGGCCGGCCGGGACGCGGCCGAGTTCGCCGCCCGGGACCGGGCCGTCCGGGACGGGTTCGCCGCCGGCCTCGGCGGCGCGCCGGTCACCGTCGACGCCGCCCGGTACGGCGGTGGCCGCGAGCTGACCGGCGACCTCGGCCCCGTGGCCCGCGACGACGACGATCCGGTCTTCGCCACCCTGGCGGCCCTCGACGACCTGCCCCGCCACGCCGAGCTGACCGGCGGCGCCTGGCCCGCCCCGGGAGCCTCGCCGCTGCAGGTCACCCTGCCGGAGAAGGTCGCCGGCATGCTCGGGATGACCGTCGGCGACCGGGTGCCGATGCTGGACCGCCGGTCCGACGAGGCCAGCACCGTGGTGCTCGTCGGGACCTGGCGCCCCCGCGACGCGGCCGACCCGTACTGGCGGCTGGCACCCGGGGTCGGGGCGGGCAGCGCCGCGGACGCCGGCACCTCGTACGGGCCGTTCGTGCTGGACCCGGCGGACTTCGTCGCCACGTACCCGGGCTCGGTGTCGGCGTCCTGGGTCGTCGAGCCGGACCTCGCGGCGGCGGCCGGCGCGGGGCGGCTGTCCGACGTGCGGCAGGCGCTCACCGCGGCCCTCGCCGAGGTGCCCGAGGCGGCCGGGCTGGGCTCCTCCGGCCAGACCGTCACGGCGATCGACCGGCTCCTCGACCGCGTCACCCGGGCCGACCTGGTGGGCCGTTCCTCGCTGGCCACCCCGCTGCTGCTGATCGTCGTCCTCGGCGGGTACGCGCTGGTGCTCGTCGCCGCCCTGCTGCACGAGGACCGGCGCGGCCAGACCGCCCTGCTCCGGGCCCGGGGCGCCGCGCGGCGGCAACTGGCCGGCCTGGCGGCCCGGGAGGCGGCCCTGGTCGTCCTGCCCGCCGGCGTGCTGGGGCCCCTGATCGCCGGCGAGGCGCTGCGGCACGTGGGTACCGGCGGCGCCACCCCGCTGACGCTCGCCGCCGGCAACACCACGCTGATCTGGGCCGCCGCGGCCGCCACCGCCGCCGGCTGCCTGGTCGCGATGGTCGTCCCGACGTTGCGGGGGGCCGGCACCTACGTCGCCGACATGGCGGCCCGGTCCCGGCCCACCCGCGCCGCGAGCGTCCAGCGGGCCAGCCTCGACCTGGTGCTGGTCGGCTTCGCGGTGCTGGCCTGGACCCAGCTGCGCCAGTACTCGTCGCCGGTCGCCGGGGCGGCCGGCCGGCTCGGGGTGGACCCGCTGCTGGTCGCGGCGCCGACGCTGGGCGTGCTGGCCGGCGCGGTCGTGGCGTTGCGGCTGCTGCCGCCCGCGACCCGCTTCGCCGAGCGGTTCGTCGACCGCAGACCGTGGACCGCGACCATGTTCGGCATGTGGCAGGCGGGGCGGCGCCCGCACGCCGGCCCCGTGCTGCTGCTCGCCCTCGCCGTCGGCGGCAGCACCCTGGCGTGGTCGCTGGTGACCACCGGCGAGCTGTCGCAGGCCGACCAGGCCGAGCACACCGTCGGCGCCGACCTGCGGGTCGTCGAGCGCACCGGCTCGGCACCCGACGGTCGGGCCGGTCAGCTCGCCGCTCTGCCCGGCGTCCGCGAGGCGCTGCCGGCCTGGCGGGACGAGATCCGCCTCGGCCGCGCCGACCTGCCGACGACGGTGGTGAGCCTCGACGCCGCGGCCGCGGCCGACGTGCTGCGGCTCAACGAGAGGCTGACCGACGAGCCCGCGCCGGCACTGCTCGACCGGCTGACCCGGGCGCGCGGCGCGCCCACCGGGCTGGAACTGCCCGCCGGCACCCGGTCGTTCACCGGCACGGTACGCACCCCCGTGCGCGACGCCGTCACGCCGCACCAGATCGGCCTCTGGGTGCTGCTGACCCGGGCGGACGGGCTGGCCTTCCGGCTTCCGGCGGGCAGCAGCGGCAGCGACGGCCGACCGGCGCCGTTCACCGTCGCCGTCCCCGCCGGGGAGGGCGCCCTACGACTGTCCGGTTTCGAGGCCGACGGCGGGAGCGCGCGCGGGCGCGCGTACCGCCTGGAGGTGTCGGACCTGCGGCTGGTCGGCGCCGACGGCGCGGCCCGGCCGGCGTCGCTGGACGGCGGGTGGGTGGCCGTCGACGGCCAGGGCAAACCGGTCGATGCGTCGGCCACGGCCGCCGGGCTGAAGGCCGACTGGGAGGTCGAGTACCGCGAGGGCGGCCGGTTCGCGTTCCAGCCGCCGAGCCGTTTCGCCGTGGTGCCGGCCGGCGAGAACCGGCCGGTACCCGCACTGATGACCCCGGCCGTACGCGACGCGTTGAGCTTGCGCGTCGGCGACACGGTCAACCTGGTGCTGTCCGGCGCGACGCTGCCGGTCACGCTCGTCGGTGAGCTGGACGCAGTGCCGTCCGCGGCCGGCGAGGGCGTGCTGCTGGACCTGCCTGCGGCGGCGGACTGGCTGATCCGGGACCGGGGCGGGGTCCGGCCGGTGCCGGAGTGGTGGCTGGGCACCGAGGACGCCGGCCACGCCGAGGCGGCCCGCGCGGCGGCCGACCTGACCGGCGCCACGCTGCTCGACCGGCGGGAGGTGGCCGAGCGGGCTGCCGGCGACCCGTACTGGCAGGGGGCCCGCACGGGGCTGCTCGCCGCGGCGCTCGGCTCGGTGCTGCTGGCCCTGGTCGGCCTGATCGTCGACGTCTGGGCGACCGCCCGGCACCGGCTGGGGGAGTTCGCCGTGCTGCACACGCTCGGCGCCAGCCCCCGGCTGCTGGCCCGGGCGCTGCTGGCCGAGCAGACCTTCCTGGCCGGGATCGGCGTCGGCGTGGGCCTGCTGCTGGGCGCCGCGGTCGGCGCGACCATGGCCCCGCTGGTCATCCTCACGCCGTCCGCGGGCCGGCCGGTGCCGGAGGCCGCCTTCGTGCTGCCCTGGCTGCCCATCGGCCTGACCGCGCTCGGCCTGCTGCTGGCGGCACTCGCCTTCAGCGCGTTCATCGCCCTCGGCATCCGACAGCGGGTGGCCGTGGCGCAGCTGCGGATCGGGGGAGACCGGTGACCGGGAGCGTAGGGACGACCAGGAGCGGAGACGGGGCGTGGTGAGCATCGGGGCGGTCGTCCGCCGGGTCCGGGCGTACGGCGGGCAGTTCCTGCTCCTCGCGGCGCTGACGCTGGTCGCCACGCTGGTGATCAGCGGGGTGCCCAGGATCGTCAACGGGCACGCCCAGGAGGGCCTGAAGGCCCACCTGGGTGCGGTGCCGCCGCAGCAGCGGGACGTGACGTACTCGTCCGGGCCGCTCGCCGCGGCGGACAACGGCACCTCCGTGGTGGACGCCCACGAGGGCGACCTGGCGGCGATCGAGAGCGCGATGCCGCCGGTCGTCGGGCGCATGGTCGACCAGCGGTGGTACGCCGGGGAGACCCCGGCCAGCCTGGTGCGGGGCCCGGACCTGGCGGCGAAGAACCTCCTGGTCCACCTCGGCCTGCGGTCCGTGACCGGGATCGAGGAGGCCGGCACGCTGGTCGAGGGAAGCTGGCCGGCCGACACGCCGAAAGACCAGCCGGTGCAGGTGGCGCTGGCCGCGGACGTCGCCGGCAAGCTGAACCTGCGGCTCAACAGCCGGCTCACCCTCGCCGCGCCGGAGCCGCTCACCGCCGACTCCCCGCCCCCCACCCAGCTCACCGTGGTCGGCCTCTTCCAGCCCCGTGACGCCGCCGACGGGTTCTGGGACGGGCTGCCGCCGCTGCTGCGCATCGTCGAGCCGGTGGGGGACGGCCAACCCTTCATCGCCGTCGGCGTCGTCGACGGCGCCGCGCTGAACCGCCAGGCCGTCGCCGGCTGGCCGCTGACGTTCAGCTGGCGCTACCGCCTGGGCGCCGACGGCGTCGACGCCCGCGAGCTGGACCAGGTGATCGGCGGACTCCAGCAGATGACCCGGGAGGCGGGCGGCCGCAACCTCGTCCAGGGGCTGGACATCCCGCTGCGGCAGTTCTCCGCCGAGGTGGACAGCGCCCGGACGGTGCTCGGGGTCATCGCCGCGGGCGTACTGGCCACCCTGGCCGGCCTCGTCGTGCTGGCCGCCGGGCTGCTGGTGCGCCGCCGCCGCTCGGAGTTCACCCTGCTGCGGGCCCGGGGCGGGGCGGCCACCACGAGCGCGGGCCGCAGCCTGACCGAGGCGCTGCTGGTGGTGCCGCCCGCCGGCGCGCTCGGCTGGCTGGTCGGTGGCCTCGCTCCGGGGGCACCGGGTGAGACCCTGTGGTCCGCCGTCGCCGCGACCGTCCTGGTGGCCCTCGCGCTGCCGGTGGCCACCCTCGCCGCGTCCAGGGGCGGTGCCGGTCGGCGCGACCTGATCCGGTCGCGCCCCTCCGCGCGTCGCCTCACGGTGGAGGCGGGGCTGCTGGTCCTCGCGGGTCTCGCGGTCGTGCTGCTGCGCCGCCGCGGCCTCACCCCGGGGGAGGTCGACCCGCTGCTGGTCTCGGTGCCGGTGCTGCTGGCCGTCGCCGCGGCGGTGGTCGCGATGCGGTTGTACCCGTGGCCGCTGCGGCTGGTCAGCCGGCTCGCGGCCCGGGCCCGGGGCAGCGTCGCCTTCCTGGGTACCGCCCGGGCCGGCCGGTCCGTCGTCGCCGTGCCGCTGGTGGTCGTCGTGCTGGCCATCGCGACCGCGGCGTTCTGCGCGGTGACGGCCGCCGGGATCGAGGCGAGCCGGGACCATGCCGCCAGCCGGGTGGTCCCCGCCGACGCCCTGATCCTGGGGGACCGGATCGCCCCGGACACGGGCGCCGAGCTGGAGCGGCTGCCGGGGGTCCGTGCCGCGAGCCCCGTGCTGCACGAGGCGGGCCAACGACTGGCGAAGGACGCCGTCGGCACCGAGACCCGGCTCGGCGGGGTGACCGTACTCATGGTCGACGGTCCGGCCATGGCCCGGATCGTCCGCGAGTCCGGCGTCGACGTGACGGTGCCGGCGGCGCTGCTCGCCCCCGCCGGGGAAGGCGGCCCGCTGCCCGCGGTGGTCTCCCCGACGGTCGCCGCCGAGCTGGCCGACGCCGGTCTCGACGGCTCCGCCTTCGTCAGCGCCCAGGGCCAGCGGTACGAGTTCCGGGTCGCCGGGCAGGCGGAGAGCTTCCCGCTGCTGCGCGCGGACAGCAGCCGGTTCGTCGTCCTGCCCTGGCAGTCCCTGCCCCGGCGGGACTACGCCGCCGTGCCGACCGGCTTCCTGGTGGCCGGCGACGACCTGGACGGCGACGCGCTGCGCCGGGCCGGCGACGCGGGGCAGTCCCGCTTCCAGACCGGCGGGGCCGTCACCGGCCGGGAGCGCCCGCGCGGCGTGGAGGTGCTGACCTTCGCGGACACCCGTCGGCAGGTGGGCGAGGGCGGCGCCAACGGGGTGCTCGCCTTCGGCTTCACCGCCGGCGCAGCCGGCGGGACGGCGCTCGGCCTACTCGCGATCGCCTTCACGGTGCTCGCCGGTGCCCGCGAGCGTGGCCAGGTGCTCTCCCGGCTGCGCACCCTCGGCCTGTCCCGACGCCAGTGGCGCGGGCTGCTGCTGGTGGAGCTGGTCCCGCTGGTGGGCGTCTCGGTGGTGACCGGTGCGCTGGTCGGCACGGTCCTGCCGCTGTTGCTCACCCCGGTGCTCGGCCTGTCCGCCTTCACCGACGGGGTCGAGGTCCGGGTGGCGTTCGAGCCCGGCCTGGCGGCCGCGGTCATCGCGCTCGGTGCGCTCGCCCTCGGCTTCGCGGTCGCCGTCGAGGCCCTGAACAACCGCCGGATGCGCCTCGGTGAGGTGCTCCGGCTCGGAGAGGAGAACTGACAATGACCGCTACCGCGGAGAGCACCGCCGTGCCGGACCTGGCCGCCCTGCAACAGCGGGCCGCCCAGCGTGCGGCCGAGCGGGCCGGCGGCCGGGACCGGTTGCGTGGGCACATCGTCTGCGACGGGCTGGTCCGGATCTTCAAGACCGAGGGGGTGGAGGTCGTCGCGTTGCAGGGGCTCGACCTGGTCATCGACCGGGGCGAGCTGGTGGCGATCGTGGGCGCCTCCGGTTCCGGCAAGTCGACGCTGCTGAACATCCTCTCCGGGCTGGACACGCCCACCGCCGGCATCGCCCGGGTCGGCGACTACGACCTGCTCAACCTCTCCACCCGACGGCGACTGAGCTACCGGCGGAGCATGGTCGGATTCGTCTGGCAGCAGACCGGCCGCAACCTGCTGCCGTACCTGACCGCGCTGGAGAACGTCGAGCTGCCGATGCGGCTCGCCGGGCGGCGCGGCGGCCGGCGCGCCCACCGCGAGCGGGCCCGGGAGCTGCTCGACCTGGTCGGGGTGGGCTACTGCGCGGACCGGCGGCCCGGGCAGCTCAGCGGCGGCGAGCAGCAGCGCTGCGCGGTGGCGGTGGCGGTGGCGAACGACCCCGAGGTCCTCTTCGCCGACGAGCCGACCGGTGAGCTGGACGAGGCGACCGGGGCCGACGTCTTCGGGGCGCTGCGCACCATCAACGCCGAGCTCGGCGTCACCATCGTGGTGGTCACCCACGACCACGCCGTGGCCACCCAGGTCCGCCGGACCGTCGCGATCCGCGACGGCAGGACCGCCTCCGAGGTACGCCGGACCGCGCGGATCGGCGCCGACGGCAGCACCGAACTGGTCAGCGAGGAGTACGCCGTGCTCGACCGCAGCGGCCGGATGCAGCTGCCGGCGCCGTTCGTGGACGCGTTGTCGCTGCGCGACCGGGTGCGGCTCAACCTGGAGCCGGACCACGTGGAGGTACGCCCGGGCGACCGGCCGCAGGACGAGCGGGAGACGCCGCGGTGAGCGGCCGGGGCATCGCCACGGTCAGCGGTCGGGAGGCCTGCGCGGCCAGCGGGCGTGGCATCGCCACGGTGAGCGGGCGGGAAGCCGGCGCGGTGGGCGGGCGGAAGGCCGTCGCCGTGGGCGGACGGGGCATCAGTCGGTACCGCGTGGTCGATCCGGTCGACCGCGCCGAGCACAGCGGGGCGGGATCATGAGCGAGCACGACGTGACGTCGGACGACCGGTCGGCCGGGGTGGTGGCGGGCGCCACGGTCACCGACGAGG
>NZ_WAAS01000236.1:0-10121 GCF_008806585.1 Micromonospora sp. AMSO12t | reverse complement strand
CTTGGTGTGGCCCCCGACCGGCGGTATCAGGCGGCGAGACGGCTTTCGGGCGCGGACCCGGCAGGTTCGTCGGTGTCGTCCGAGGGGCTGGGCGTCCCCTCGTCCGGCCGGGGCGCGATCTCGTTGTCGGCGGTGTCGGTGTCGAGCCCAGACAGCAGCTCGTCGGGCTCCGGGGCCGTGACGACGCTGAGGTCGGCACGCTGCTTCGTGCGGTTGGCGACGGAGTCGATGATGAGCTGTTCGACCTCGCCGACTTGGAAGCCGTTGGAGACGCACCACTGCAACCACTTGGCGACCGCCGGGTCGGGTGCCCGCCAGGAGGACCGGGTGATGCCACTTTCGTTGGCGGCGGCGATTGCCGTGAGCGAGATGACCGAGTAACGGCCGTCGCTGACACCTCGCGCGGGGACGCGCTTGGTGCCGGGTCGCTTGGTCTTGCCCGGTGACAGGAGTTCGTCGAGCATCTTCCGTCCGCCGTTGACCCAGGTAGAGAGGATGTAGCCGGAGTCGGCCAGCATCTCCGCGATCAGCTTCGCCGTGCCTTTCGGCGGGGTCTTGGCGGTCAGGAACGTCGCCAACCATTCACGGCGGACCGTGTTGGCGACCTCCATGGCCTTGTTGTTCTCGATGACCAGTCGCCGTTCGGCCTTCTCCTGCTCGGTCATGGGACCACTGCGGGTGGAGGTCACGGCGTAGGCGGGCAGGGCGTGGCCGTGCGCGCGCCAGTCGGTGCAGTAGATGGTTTCCGTCCGTCGGTCGTCGTGGGTGAGGAACAGTCGGACGGCATGGCCGGGGCAGCCGTTGTGCCCTTCGGGGTCGACGTGGTTGCCCTCGGCGTCGCGTAGGTCGCTGACCTCCTTGATCTTGGGGTCGTTGTATCGGGGGTGCTCGGACAGCAGCGTGATTCCGGCGGCGACCAGTTCGGCGCGGCGGGCGGCTTCTGCGGCGATGGCGGCGCGCGTGCCGCGATATTGCTCGACGGCACGGGCGAAGGCGAAGGGCCCATTCTCGGCCTCGTCCAACAGCGTCTCGACGCATTCGGGTTCGTCGGCGAATTCCGCAAGCGCGGCGACCTGGGTGAGGTCGAGCCCGAGGGTGTGCGTGCGCTCGGTGGTGCGCTTGTCCAGGGTGGCGAGCTGCCGCCCGGCCTTGATCTGCTCTGGCCGGTAGCCGGTGTGTCGGGCGATGTCGTCGTCGTTCATGCCGTCGAGGGCGAGTTGCTGGATGCCTCGGGCCTGCTGGGCGGCGGTGAGGTCGGTGCGGTGGACCTGCCGGAGCATGCTGATGAGCTGTTCGCGGTTGGCGGCCAGGTCGTCACGAACGATGACCTGGATCCACTTCTGCTCTGCCTCGACGGCGGACCAGTAGCGCTGCTCGCCGTCGATGATGAGGTACGGACCGTCGTCGTCGCCGAGCCCGAGCGGCGTGACGATCAGCGGCGAGAGCAGGCCGCGAACACCGTCCTGGTGCAGGTTCTGCACGATGCCGGGGAGGGCCTGCGCGTCGTCGCGGGCGTTACCCGGGTTGGGCTTGATGTTGGCGACCTCGACCATGCAGTGCCGGCCGGGCAGCTCGGGCATGTCCTGGTCGTCGCCGGTGCCTTGCGACCGGGCGTCGCTGTCGGTCGTCGCTGCCTCGGCGATCTCGGGAAGGTCGACGGCGTCCGGGCGGTCATCTGGGGCTTCGTTGTCGATCTCTGGTGCGGGTGCGGTTTCCGTGAGCACGGTTCGTGCTCCCTTCGGTTTGTGGGTGTGTTGGTTGGCCGGGGCGCGTCTGGGGTTGCCGTCCAGAGCACTCCGGTGGTTCGTGGGACCGCTGCCGAAGGCAGCGGTGGTGGTGGGCTACGCGCGGGTCGCTGTGGAGTTGTCAAGGAACCGGGCTGGACCAGTCAGGCGGCTGTGGCGAGGGCGGTGAGGTGTGGGCGGTTGGGTGGTGACGGCATGGTGCAGTCGGTGCAGGTGCCGCCGTCCCAACGGTGTTTGCTGGCACCGTCGCCTGCCGGGCACGGCATGAGCTGTAGGTCGGCGAGGTGTGCGCGGTTCAGGCAGACGGGGCACAGGCCCCAGTTGGCGGTTGGTGGGCCGGAAATCGGGGTGTCGCAGTGGGTGCAGCAGCATCCGGCCTGCCGGAGGGCTTGACCGATGACGTCGGCGGTGACGATCGCGCGGCGGGCATCGAGGGCGAGGCCCTTCCACGCGGCGGTCTTTTGCACGCGCTGCCAGTTCTCTTCGGTCAGTGCGGGGCTGGGCAGGGTGGCGGGGTCGTCTGCCTGGGCGTGTAGGTACGCCTCGACCTCCGCGCGGCCGAACAGGGGGCCAGTCCACTGGAAGGTGCGGGCGAGTACGGATACGAGGTGTCGCGCGTCGGGCTCTGCGAGGTTTCGGGGCAGTGATACGCCGTGAGGCAGCCCGATGAACATGGGCATGGGTGCTTCCATCGGTGGGAGAAGATCGGCACGGGATGGCACGCGACAACCGAGCGTGCGAAGCGGGAACACCGGCGGAAGTGCGGGTGCGGGCCGCTGGGGGTCGGGTGCCGCTGGCGGCGGCACCCGCCCAACGGTCAGAGCGTGGCAGCGATCTCCATGGCCCGGATGCCGACGCTTTCCATGTCGAACGCGGCATCGGGGTCGCTGAGGGTCTGCGCGGCGCTGGTGACCGCGTGCAGCATGCCCCCGGCGGTTCGGTCCCCGCCGTCGATGAAGTGGTTCAGGATCAGGCGCTGCTGGTCCTCGGTGAAGCGAAGCCGCTGCCCGACGACGCGGATGGTGTGGTCGGGGTCCGGGATGCGCCGGCCCGCCTTCTCCTCGATCTCCTCGATCTTGCGGCGGACGTAGCGGACGTCGAGGAAGCGGCGCACGGCGTCGCGGGCCTGCTTACCGATGAGGCTGAGATTCGCCTCGTGGGTGTCGTTGCTCCACCGGATCGTTCCCTCGTCCATCTTCGCGCCCAGGTGAACCGCACGCAGGGCATCCTTGGTGACGGTCACGCCGTTGTCGCAGACCTGAACGACGATGCGCGGAGTGATGGTCATCGCGCCGGCACCGGTCTCGCTGTTGGTGAAGACGAGCCCAGCGAAGACAGTCGGGTTGTCCGCCCCGGTCGCTCCGGTGAAAGGGCTGCGGTAGTTGCGCAGCAGAGTCGGGGCCAGCGACTTGATCGCCTCGGAGTGAACCCGCACGACCATGCGCCGCTCGCTCAGGTCGCACGCGAGGTTCACCCGTAGCCCGGACTCACGGATGCCGGTCAGTGCGGACATCAACACGTCCAGGTGATCGATGATCTTGTAGCCGTCGCTGAGGAAGGCGCGCAGGATGCCGCCGCCGTTGCCGTCGGACAGGCAGCGGGCGAGGTATCGCTTGCCGTGTTGGAGATCGAGCCAGCCGTTGACGTTGGTGTCGTAGAGGTGCAGCGCCTGGGCGCGGGTCTTGCGGAGGTAGGCGGTGGGAATGCCCAGCTTCTCGCCGAGTCCGGCGTCGCCGAGTTCGGTGGGCAGGTACAGCCCATCGGCGGAGGTGACCCCGGTGTCGGTGAGGACCGGCTCTGCCCCCGTGATGCGCAGGTGGCCGGCTTCGGCTCGCAGCATCCCGGTGCCGGCCACGATGTCGAGCTTGTGGCCCTGCTGCTGATTGAGGATGGCGGTCAGGTCCGCCAGGGAGGCGTGTCGGGCCGACAGGGGGATGGTGCTGATCGTGTCGCTCACGGCACTTCCTTCGGTGAGGTTGGAATTGTTGGTCATTCGGTCGGGGGTTGCCGCCCCTCCCTCATGTATTTAATGGTACATCATGAGCGCTTGTCTGTCCACTCGGTGGCACTTCCTTGTGAACGATTCTGGATGAATCTCGTGTTGAATTCGCTTGGCATGGTGGCAGATGTTGACCCAAAGGTGTGGGTGGTCCGTCGTGAGGTGTGGTGAGGCGGATGTCTGCGTGACGGAAAGTAAACATTTGTTGCGCGATTGGCGGCAATCTTGGTTGTGGGCATGCGACTAAGTCGGCTTTCGTGTTACGGCCGGAATTCGTTCGGCCACTGCCACCGTGGCGCAGTTGACCTCACCTCAGCCGTCGGCGGCCTTCACCTGGGAGCGCCACCCGGAAAGCCGCGAACGCCACCCCTTCCGCCGGTGATAGTTTTTGACCTCAGCTAGACAGGGTGCCCGGTCGGTACGGCGGGTTGCTGGGTGGTTCACGACGGACGCTGTCGCCATGCTTGCAGGGCGAAACGCCGATTAAAGTCGAATAATGCAGCGGAGCGCTAACCCGGCCGGAGGAGGACTTCCGGGTAGCGGAGGCGGGCGGTGTGACTCAATAGACGAGAGCGGTCGATCACTCGTCAGCTAGTGCAGTGGTGGTTCACTCGGGCTGTCCAGGATCTCGCAGGCTGGTAGCCCTGTTGTTGATCCATTCTTGCACGCGGCGGCGCTTCCAATAGCGAATTTTGCCTTGCACAGGGGCCGGTTTTTCGTCATCGAAGAAGGGCAGGTAGCCATCCTTTTGGCCTCTCCATGCCGCTCTGCTCAGATCGACGTACCTGGCCCATGCCCCTTGGCTGATGTCGAGAAGTCTCCGAAACTCGGAAGCGGAAATCAATTCCTCTGGGTCGCCGTCAAGGTCAACGTGATGAACACGTGCTCTCGTGGACTCGCCGATCTGTGGCAGCAGGATGTCCCGGACGCGATTCAGCTCGTCGATGGGAAACCAGGACTTCTTGTCTTGCTTGACTGGCGCGGGCCAACCAGAGCCCTGCTCGCGTTGCTTGGGTGAGGTCTTGAGTCGGACCGTCGCCTCGGAACGACGTGTGAACTCGGCCGCCCCGGCGATGTCGGTGTGCGGCTGACCACCGATGTTCCGGATCTCCATGCTGCCCCTGCCCGCGACTGTCCAGCGGTGGAAACGACCGGGGGACTTCATCCGCTCGCGCGGACGAAGTGGCAACCCCCCGGCCGCCTGAAACAACCAACAACCCAACCTCACACCGCAAACGCCGTGAACGTGAGGCCGAAGAGCTTCTGATGCTAGCAGTTGAGTCTCAGACCTTCCGATCGCTGAGCGCCGTAGCACCACGGCCAGCGCATCGTGGGTGGTGCTCAGGGCGCTGGGTTGGGTGCGCTGGGCCGACCCTATGGGCCGCGGTTGGCCGGCGGCCGAGAACCGGGGCGTCTGCACCGCGCGTATGCTTCCGATCCGCCAGTCGAGGGGCGAGGCGGAGAGGCCGGCGAGTTCCTGACGACAGACGTGGCCAACGCCGATGCCGCCGACCACGACGTACTCGTCTTGGCCGTCTGCGCTGACTACTAGGACTGCGGGAACGTGTCGGGCTGGCTCGCGGCGAACACCGCTGTCGCCCGTCTCACCGGCATCACGTGCTGACCGGCGGGCTTTATCCGTTCAGGGGCGCGGTGGCGACGGTCGACCATCGGTAGGTGCGGTCTTCCCGGCGTAGTGCGATCAGTGAGACTTCGCTGATCGTCGCCGTCACGGGGGGTAGGTGTCGCAGTTCGGTCAGCCGGGCGCGGATCGGCGCGGTGGGTGCGGGCGCGCTGCTGTAGGCGATCGTGACGTGGGGCCGGATTTCGTCGGCTGGTTCGGGAACGACGGGCCACACCGCGGCGATGGCGGCCCTGATGGTGGTGCGGACCCGCTCGACGGGGTTCCAGGGTTGGACGAGCAGGCCGATGCCTTCGGGGTCAGGGTCGACCGGTCCGAGGGACAGCTCCAGCGGTGGCAGGGCAGCGCACCGCTGGCGGGCTTCGGCGACGATCGCGTCGATGTCGTTGTCGGGTACCTCGTCGGTGAAGCCGATTCCTTGCGTGGTCAGGTGCAGGCCGTCGAGCGGCACTAGGTCCAGCCCCGGCAGCGGGGCGAGTTGCTGTTGAAGGTTGGTGACGTGGTGGTGGAGTGCGGGCTGCTGTTGGAAGGTGGGTGCCAGGTGTAGAAGTGGCGGCCGGTGTGCCAGCCGGGACGCCAGTACCAGTGCTCGGTGAGGGTGGGCAGGTCCTGGTAGGCGGTCCACCGTTGCCGCAGGCTAGTCGGTTCCCGGCTGCTCATGTCGGCGATCGTAGGCCCGCTGGTGGCGCCGTGCGGGGGCGTGTGCGGTCGGCGAGCAGGTTCGCGACGTCCTGTATCTGCGGGTGGTGGCGCAGGGGGTGGGCGGTGGTGAGGAACTGGTGGGTGCGTTGGTGGACGGATTCGAAGCGGTGCTCGGCGGTGAGGGTGAGGGCCTGCATCGCCAGTTCGGCCGCTTGGTCGGGGTCGTCGGCGTGGAGGTGGGCGGTGGCCAGGTCGAGGCGGCTGAGGGCTTGCGGGCCGCGTAGCTGGGCGGTGTCGAAGGCGGCGATGGCGGTGGCGAGATAGTCGGCGACGTCGGTGGTGTGGCCGAGGGCCAGGTAGGCGGTCGTCGCGTTGGCCGCGGCCCGGGTGGGGCAGTAGGGGCCGAGGGTGAGGCTGGTGCTGACCTGCCCGTCCGACGGGTGTTCGGCCAGCAGGTCGAACGTCCGACCGACAGCCCGGTCGACGGCACTGCGGTCGCCGAGGTGGGCGAGGGCCCGCGCCTGTCCGTTGACGGTGAGGCGGATCCGGTGGGGGCCGGTGCCGGCGTGGCGGAGGCCGTCTTCGGCGTAGGCGAGCGCGTCGCGGTGGTTGCCGGTGTAGAAGGCGATCAGGCTTTGGGTGGCGCGGGCCCAGGCCTGTGTGTCGGGTTGCTCGGCGGTGTGGGCGAGGTCGAACGCTTCGGCGGCGTAGGCGTGTGCGACGCGGAAGGCGCGCAGGTCCAGGGCGAGGGCGGCGTGGAGCCCGGACAGGTGTGCGGCGGCGGTGTAGAGCCGGGCGCGTTGTGGCGGGTGCTGCCGGCCGGCCATCAGCTGGTCGACACAGACCCGCAGGGGGCGTAGCCGGGCGACGAGGACGGCGGGTGGGCAGCGTTCGTTGTCGGCGATCGCCTGCCGGACCTCGTCCTCCAGGTGCGCCAGCCGGGCGTCGTCGTCGGTGGCGGTGGTCAGCGCCGACCGGCGGGCGGTGATGGCGTCCTCGGGCTCCCACCACGCCGCTGCGCTGGTGCTGCCGGGGGGATCCGCCGGGCGGTGGCGGCGGTGGTTCAGGTCGGCGATGCGGTCGTACTCGGCGGTCAGCACACCACCGGTGCGAAGCACGTGGTCGCAGCGGGTCCAGAACGGGCGTTCGGGATGCTGTCGTCCGGTCTCGGTGTTCGCTATCGAGCTGCGCCCGTACTGCACGAGCCGGGCGAGGCTGTGCTGGGTGTGGTCGGCGTCTTTGCGCAGGTGGGCGAGGTGGCGGCCGAGCGCGCGGCGGGCGGTGGTGATCTCGTCGTGGTCGGCCATCGTTGCCACCCCCGGGTTGCCGCGGTCACGATGAGCGAACACCATAGCTGCCCCGGGTGACACTTTCCGAGCTGCCGGCGACGGCCCCTGCCCGGCTGTCGGCGGTGCTCGCGCGGGTTCTCGACGCCGCTGTCGGCAGGCTGGGGCGGCGGTGCTGGCGGTGTCGGAGTTGGTGTCGGAATCTGCCGACAATGTCGGCGCACGGCGCTGCGGGCGTGTCGCCTCTGCCGCGCCCTACCGTCTCCGCATGCCTTCCGGACGCCGCGATGTCACCGCCGATCTGCCTCGTAAGCGGATGGCCGCCGGGCTGCTGATCACCGACGCGGACGAGCGGGTTCTGCTGGTCGAACCCGTGTACAAGGCGGATTGGGAGATTCCCGGCGGGTGCGTCGAGGCTGACGAGTCGCCGTACCAGGCCGCGGTCCGGGAGTGCCGGGAGGAACTCGGCGTGGACCTGACGCCAGGCCGGTTGCTCGTCGTGGACTGGGTACCGGCCCGCGACGGGCGTACCGAGGGCGTCATGGTCATCTACGACGGCGGCACCCTCGACGCCACCGCGACGGAATGGATCGTGGTGCCGCCCGGGGAGTTGAAGGGCTGGGCGTGGTGCGACCCGCTACAGATCGCCCGGCGGTTACGGCCGCTGTTGGCTCGCCGGATCGCCGAGGCGCTGCGCGCCCGCGCTGACGGGTGTTGCTACTACCTCGAAGACGGCGTCCGGGTCACCTGACCGCTGGCCACCTGAGGGCTCTTCCTGCAGGAGGCGCGGCTTCGGCGGCGCCCGCCGAGATCACCGATGGGGCCTGGGCGTCCGGCCGTCCGCCATCGAGACACCACCACCCACCGCAGTTCACCCTGCTCACCTTCGGGAGGTATCGCCATGCCCAGAACCGTTCACTCCGACCGGACGCCCGCCCGTCCCGAGCCGCCACAGCGGGATTCGGTGTTGCCGGAGTTGCGGGAAGTGTGGTGGGAGACCGGAGTGCGGGCCAGGGCGCAGGCCGGTCTGTTCGCCGTCTTCTCCGAGCTGCCCCGCCTGGTCTGGGCCGCGCTCGTGGTGAGGTGGCGCGCCGACCGGGTCCGCACGTCGGTGGTGGCGGGCACGACGGTCGGCGCGGGGGTGCTGGCGGCGTTCGGGCTCCTCGCCACCCAGCGGGTGGCGGTGGAACTGTTCGCCGGCGGCCCGACCGCCGACAAGGTCACGGCCGCGCTGCCCGCCCTGGCCGCGCTCGCGGCGGTGACTGCGCTGCGGGCCGGCATGGCCACCGCCATGGGGTACGCCCAGAACGGCCTGACCCCGAAGGTGGATACCGGGAGGTCGAGCGCGGCCTGTTCGAGGTGACCACGGCGGTGCGGTTGGAGGCGTTCGACGCCGACGCGTTCGCCGACGACATGGAACGCGCCTCCCGCGGCGCGAACTCCACCACCGGCCTGGTGCAGGCCTCGATGAACCTGCTCGCCGGCCTTGCCGGCGTCCTCGCCGTCGCCGTCGCCGTCGTGGTGGTCCACCCGCTGCTCCTCCTGGCGCTGCTGGTGGCGACCGTGCCGAACGGGTGGGCGTCGCTGCGCGCCGGGCACCTGCGCTACCAGACCTACGCCGCCGGATCGGTACGCCGTCGGCGGTTGTGGCTGCTGCACCGGCTGATGGCCGAACGCGACTCCGCCCCCGAACTGCGCTCCTACGGCCTGCGCGGGTTCCTGCTCGACCAGTACGACCGGGTCATGGCCGTCGAGACCGGCATTCAACTCGCCCTGGCCCGGCGGGTCACCACGACCACCACCGTCGGCGCGATGATCGGCGGGATCGCCACCACCGCGGTCTACGTGTTGCTCGGCTTGTTGCTCATCGACGGGCAGATCCCCCTCGCCGCCGCCGCGACCTGCGTCATCGCCGTCCAGTCCGCGCAACGGTCCCTGGCCGTGGTGACCTTCCAGGTCGACCGCGTCTACACCGAGGGGCAGCACTTCCGCGACTACACCGGCTTCATGACCCGCGCCGCCGACTACCTGCCATCGCACCCGAGCCTGGCCGCCGAGACGCCCGCTGCGGACCGGCTGCGGGAGATCACCGTCGACGCGGTGAGTCTCCGCTACCCGGACCGCGACACCGCGGCCGTCGACCAGGTCAGCCTAAGGATCGAGGCGGGGCAGACGGTGGCGTTCGTCGGGGAGAACGGCTCCGGCAAGTCCACCCTCGCCACTATGATCGCCACCCTCCGTACCCCTACCGGCGGCACCATCGGCTACAACGGCCGACCAGCCGACGACTGGGGCACCGACGCGCTGCGGGCGCGGATCGGGGTCGTGACGCAGGAGTACCACAAGTGGCCGTTCACCGCCGCCACGAACATCGCCGTCGGAGACATCACCACCAACGCCGAGCAGACCCGCATCGAGGCCGCCGCCGACCGCGCCGTCGCCCACGACATGATCACCGACCTGCCCCACGGCTACGAGACGTTGCTCGACCGCACCTTCGCCGGCGGCCAGGACCTCTCCGGCGGCCAGTGGCAACGCATCACCGCCGCCCGCGGATTCCTCCGCGACGCCGACGTGCTCATCATGGACGAGCCGTCGTCCGCCCTCGCCCCGTTACCTTTTTGATCGTCCCCAGCCGGGGACCCTCGGTCGCCCGGCCCGGTATGACTTACTGCCCCTGTCGTTTGGATGATCCGGGGGGTGTTGTCGCCGGGTCGGGTGGCGTCGGCGGACCGCTGATAGGGACACGGCCACCCGTGTTGGGGTAGGTCTCTTCGTAACGTGGCTGCCGGCAGTCCGACGCCTGG
>NZ_WAAS01000235.1:0-10134 GCF_008806585.1 Micromonospora sp. AMSO12t | reverse complement strand
TGACCGGGGCCGGGCCGGTCAGCGGGACGAGGACGGCAGTTCGGCCTGGTCGTCGTCCACGCCGCGGTCCGCCGCGAAGCCCCGTACGTCGGGCGCACCGAGCCGGGCGGCGTCGGCGGTGGCGTCGTCGGGCATCAGCTGGGACTCGCGTTCCGCCTCGACCCGGGCACGGTAGTGCTCCACCTCGCGGGCCCGGGTGGCCTCGTCCCAGCCGAGCACCGCGCCCATCAGCTCGGCCGCGTGGCCCGCCGACTCCAGGCCCCGGTGCGCCGTCTCGAAGGAGATCCGGGTCCGCCGGGTGAGCACGTCCTCCAGGTGCAGCGCCCCCTCGGCCCGGGCCGCGTACGTCACCTCGGCGGCCAGGTACTCCGGTGCGCCGGCCAGCGGGGAGGCCAGCAGCGGGTCCGCGTCGATCAGCGCGAGCAGGTCGCGGGTGAGGGTGCCGTAGCGCTCCAGCAGGTGCTCGACCACCCCGACCGGCATCCCGTGCCGGCGGGCGAGGTCCGCCCGGTCCCGCCACGTCGCCGGGTAGCCGTCGGCGCCGAGCAGCGGCAGGTCGGCGGTGCGGGAGGGGCGTACGGCGCCGAGCCGGTGGGCGGCCCGGTCGACCACGTCGGAGGCCATCACCCGGTACGTCGTGTACTTGCCGCCCGCGACCAGCAGCAGCCCGAGCATCGGCTCGAAGACGGCGTGCTCGCGGGACAGCTTGGAGGTGGAGTCCGCCTCGCCGGCCAGCAGCGGCCGCAGCCCGGCGTAGACGCCCTCGATGTCGGCCGTCGTGAGCGGCCGGTCGAGCACCGTGTTGACCTGGTCCAGCAGGTATTCGATGTCCCGGGCGGAGGCCGCCGGGTGGGACCGGTCCAGCCGCCAGTCGGTGTCGGTGGTGCCGATGATCCAGTGCCCGCCCCACGGGATGACGAAGAGCACGCTGGTGGCCGTACGCAGGATCAGCCCGGCCTCGCCGGTGATCGCCGAGCGGGGCACCACCAGGTGCACGCCCTTGGAGGCCCGGACGCGGATGCCGGGGCGCAGCCCGACGTCGTTCAGCATCCGCGACATGTCGTCGCTCCACACCCCGGTGGCGGCGATGACGGTGCGGGCGCGTACCTCGAACTCGGCGTCCGGGGAGCCGGCGGGTGCCTCCAGGTCGCGGACCCGGACGCCGGTCACCTCGCGGGCCTGCCGGATGAGCCCGACCGCCCGGGTGCTGTTCACCACGGTCGCGCCGAGGCTGGCCGCCGTGCGGGCCAGGGTCACCACCAGCCGCGCGTCGTCGACCTGCCCGTCGTAGTAGCGGATCGCGCCGGCCACCGCGTCGGCGCGCAGGCTGGGGAAGACGCGGCGGGCGCCCTCGCGGGTCAGGTGCCGGTGCAGCGGCATGCCGCGCCCGCCGCCGAAGACCCCGGCGAAGGCGTCGTACGCCGCGACGCCGACGCCGTAGTAGGAGCGGCGGAACACCCGGGCCGGCAGGCCGCGTACGCCCCGCCCGTCGGGCAGCGGGACCAGGATGGGCACCGGCCGGACCAGGTGCGGGGCCAACCGGGTGGCGAGCAGCCCGCGCTCGGTGAGCGCCTCGTGCACCAGGTGGAACTCCAACTGCTCCAGGTAGCGCAGGCCCCCGTGGATGAGCTTGCTGGAGCGGCTGGAGGTGCCGGCGGCGTAGTCGCGCGCCTCCACCAGGGCCACCTTCAGCCCTCGCGAGGCGGCGTCCAGGGCGGCACCCGCCCCGGTCGCACCACCGCCGATGACCAGCACGTCGAAGCGTTCGGTGCGCAGGCGGCGCAGGTCGGCGGCCCGGCGCTCGGGGGAGAGCTGGCCGGCCGTCGTTCGGGACACGTTGGGGTCACGCACCCGTCCACGGTAACCGCCGCCGCCACCCGGCGGGACAGCCCGTCCGCGCCGTACTGTCTGGGGATGGAGGTCGGCCCCCCGTTCCCCGCTGGTCAACCCGCTCCAAGGCCGTTGGCCACGCCGGGCCCGCCGAGCCCCTGGGCGGTGGTGGCGGCGGCGGTGACCGGCTGCTGGACGGTCGGGCTCGTCGTCGTCGGCCAGCTCGGCGGCTGGCTGGCCGACCAGGTCCTGCTGGCCTCCGGGCTGGACCGCGTGGTCTGGCTCTGGCCGGCGACGGTGCTGTTCACCGTGCTGCTGGTCGGGGCGCCCGCGCTGACGCTGGCCCTGCTGCCCCGCTCGGCGGCGGTCCGCACCACCGGCCGGACCTGGCTGGCGGCGGCGCTCGCGCTCGGCGCGCTGGGGCTGCTCCGGGCGATGCCGCCGGTGCACCACGAGGCGTACCTCGCCGCGCTGGCCGCCCCGGCCGGCCTGGCCGCCCTCGTCCTGCGGGCGCTGGCCCGCCGCGCGGCGGTCGCGACCCCCCGGGTGCCCGCGTCGGCCGTCACGCTGCTCGGGGTGGCCGGCGGGTTGGCGCTGCTGCTGCCCTGGGCCTGGCTGGGCGCCCTCGGTGGGCTGCTGGAGACGGTGCTCGCCGGGGTCGCCGCTGCCGCGCTCGGCGTGCTGGCCGGGGCGCTGCTGGACGACGCCTTCTGGTCCCGCTTCACCGTCGGCGAACCGCCCCGGCCGACCCGGTTGGTGCTGGTCGGCGGCCTGGTCGCCGGGGTCGCGCTGCTGCTGCTCGCCGCCGGGGTCGGCCAGTCCGGGGCCCAGCTTCCCCTGCTGCTGACCCTGCCGCCGGCCGGCTTCGCGCTGGCGGCCCTGCACGCGGCGGCCCGCCGCCCGGCCCCGACCGGGCGACCGGGGACGGGCGCCCTGCGGCCCGCAGCCCGTTGGCTGGTCGGGCTCGGCGTGCTCGGCCCGCTGGCCTGCACCGATCCCGAGGAGATCACCCTCCTCCTGGCCAGCACCCGCGACGTGCCGTTCTGGGTGGCCGCCGCCGCCGGTGCCGGGCTCGCCGTCGCGGCCGTCCTCGCCGTGACGTACGGCGTGCTGCTGGGCCGGGGCCGGCGGCCGAGCCGGCGGGTGGCCGGGGTGACCGCCGCCGCGCTGCTGCTGGCGGTCGGCGCGGTGGCCGTCGGCGCGGGGCAGCCTGGCCTGCACGGCGAGCGGCTGTTCGTGGTGCTCCGCGAGCAGGCCGATCTCGCCGGCGTCCCGGCGACGACCGGTCGGGCCGGCCGGGACGCCCGGGTCGCCGAGGTCCACCGGCGGCTGGTCGCGACCGCCGAGCGGACCCAGGCCGACCTGCGCCGGGACCTGCGCCGGCTGCGGCTCGACCACACCCCCTACTACCTCGTCAACGCCGTCGAGGTGGACGGCGGGCCGGCGGTACGGGCCTGGCTGTCGCGCCGCCCTGAGGTCGCCCGGGTGCTGGTCAGCCAACGGGTGCGACCGCTGCCCGCGCCGGCCGGCCGCAGTCGCGGCACCGCGCCCGCGCCCGCCGGCCCCGAGTGGAACGTCCGGATGCTCGGTGCGGACCGGGTCTGGTCCCAGCTCGGGGTGGACGGCTCCGGGATCGTGGTGGGCAGCTCGGACTCGGGCGTGGACGGCGGGCATCCCGCGCTGGCGGGCGGCTTCCGGGGCGGCGACGACTCCTGGCACGACCCGTGGAACGGCACCCGGGCGCCGACCGACCAGGGCGGGCACGGCACCCACACGACGGGCAGCGCGGTGGGCCGGGGCGGCATCGGGGTCGCCCCGGGCGCCCGGTGGGCCGGCTGCGTCAACCTGGACCGCAACCTCGGCAATCCCGCGTACTACCTCGACTGCCTCCAGTTCATGCTGGCGCCCTTCCCGGCGGGCGGGGACCCGTTCACCGACGGGCGCCCGGCACGCGCGCCGGACATCCTCACCAACTCGTGGGGCTGCCCGGCGCTCGAAGGCTGCGACCCGGGCGTGCTCGGGCCGGCCACCGCCGCCCTGGACGCCGCCGGCGTCATGGTGGTGGCAGCGGCCGGCAACACCGGGCCGTACTGCGGCTCGATCGACGACCCGCCCGCCCCGTACGCGGACGTGCTGACCGTCGGCGCGGTGGACCGGCAGCGCAAGGTCACCCTGTTCTCGTCGCGGGGACCGGTGCCGGGGGCGGCCAAGCCGGACCTGGTCGCGCCGGGCGACGAGGTGCTGTCGGCGATGCCGGGCGGGGGGTACGCCGTCCTGAGCGGCACCTCGATGGCGACGCCGCAGGTGGCCGGCGTGGTGGCGCTGATGTGGTCGGCCAACCCGGCGCTGGTCGGCGACCTGCCCCGCACCCGGCAGATCCTGCGGGACACCGCGACCCCGGCCGTGGCCACGTACGCCGCCCGGACGCAGACCTGCGGGGGCGACCGGAACATCACCGGCGCCGGCCTGGTCGACGCGTACGCCGCCGTCCAATCGGCGCGGGGGTGAGGTCGGCGCGGAGCGCCGGTTCACCCCAGCCGGTCGAGGAACTCCCGCGAGCGCCGCAGCACCAGTGCCGTCGCCTCCGCGTCGTACGACGGCAGCGTGCTGTCGGTGAACAGGTGCTGGTCGCCCGGGTAGACGAACAGCTCGCCGAGGTCGGGGCCGACGATGCCGACCAGCTCGCGGGCGGCTTCGATGTCGCCCTCCAGGGCGAAGAACGGGTCGGCGTCCATGCCGTGGATCTGCACCGGAACCCCGGCGGGCCAGGGGCCGACGGCCCATTCGCCGGTGACGGGCAGGCAGGATTCGTAGAGCAGCGCGCCACGGGCGCCGGGCCGGGTCTGGGCGAGCCGCTGGGCGGTGGCGGCGCCCCAGGAGAAGCCCGCGTGGACCAGCCCGTCGGGCAGCTCGGCCACGGCCCGGTCGGCGCGCTCGCGCAGCACCTCGCGCCCGATGCGTTTCGTGAGCGCGAAGCCCTCGTCGAGGGTCGCCGGGCGTTCACCGTCGAACAGGTCGGGGGTGTGCACGCTGTGCCCGCCCGCCCGCAACTGTTCGGCGAACTCGCGCAGCCCCTCGGTGAGCCCGTGCAGATGGTGGAACAGGACCACGTCGGCCATCTCTACACTCCTGTCAACAGACGACAACGATCGAATGATCCATGATTCTAGAACGGTCGAGAAATGTCGAGCAATGAGCGGATCCCGGACTACGACCTCGACGAGCTGCTCGTGGTCACCGCGCCCGCGCAGCTTCGCGCGCTGGCCGATCCCCTGCGCGCCACCCTCCTGGAGTTGCTCCTGGAGCGGGCCGCCACGGTGACCGAGCTGGCCCGGGCGGTCGACCGGCCGAAGAGCAGCGTCGCCTACCACGTGACCGCGCTCGTCGACGCCGGCCTGCTCAAGGTGGTGCGGACCCGGCGGGTGCGGGCGATCGACGAGCGGTACTACGGCCGGGTCGCCCGCACGCTCTACATCGGCGCGCTCACCCGTCCCGAGGACAGACAGGTCGCGACCGCCGTCAACGGGCTCGCGGAGGCCGTCGCCGAATCGGCCGCCGCCCACGCCGCCGACGACCTGCGCTGCACCCTCGTGCACGCCCGCATCCCGATCGAGGAGGTACGCGCGTTCTGGGCCGAGGTGCAGGCGCTGGCCCGCCGCTTCGCCCAGATCCCCCGGTCCGGCGACCAGGTGTACGGATTCGTCGCCGGCCTCTACCCCACCGACGCGCCGACCCTTCCCGAGCGCGAGCCCGAGCCGGAGCGCGAGCCGGAGTCCGAGCCCGAGCCGGAGCGCGAGCCGGACCCGGAGCGCGAGCCGGACCCGGAGCGCGAGCCGAAGCCCGAGCCAAAGCCGAAGCCCGAGCCAAAGCCGAAACCCGGGCCGGCCGGCTGAGGCGATCGGGTCGGTCGCGGCACGCCACGGCGGACCGACGTGGACGAGCCCTCGCCGCACGTGGACTGGTCGTCGGCGCGGTCCGCCGGCCGGGCGGCGCCAACGGGGGCTCTTCCCAGGCGCCAGCAGGGGCTCTTCTTAACAGAAGCGCTCCGGTGACCTAGGGTCGGCGTCCATGGACCTGAAGATCGTCGAGCTGGGACCCGACCGGCGGCCCGCCGTGGTGGAGCTCTGCGGGCGGGCACTGGACCTGCCGGAGGACGCGGCCGAGGCGCCGGCTGTCGTGGACACCCTCTGGGCGCGGGCCGCCGCCCACCGCCCGGTGTTCGTGTGGGGCGCGCACCGGCAGGGGCGTCTCGTCGGTGTGCTCATCGGCTCCCTCGCCGCCGGCGACGGCGACGCCCGTGGTCACGTCGACCTGGTCGCGGTGGCACCGGAGGAGCGGCGACGCGGTGTCGGGAGGGCCCTGCTGGCGACCGCCGAGGCGCGGTTCGCCGAGCTCGGCGCGGTGGAGGTGCTGCTCGCCGGGAATCCGCCGTACTACGCCTGGCCCGGGATCGACGTGCGCTACACCCCGGCGGTCTGCGCCGCGCTGGCGCTCGGCTACCGGCAGGACCGGACGGCGTGGAACATGACCGCCGACCTGTCGTACGACGGCTCGCCCGCGCTGCGCCCGACGCAGCCGGCGGAGGCCCGGCTGGCCGGGCAGGGCGTCACGGTCCGCCGCGCCGAGGCGGGTGACCTGCCGGCGCTGGCGGAGTTCGCCCGCGCCACCTTCGGCGGGGCCTGGGACGCCGAACTGGCCGGCTCGGTGGGCCGGGAGGGGGCGGGCTGCCACCTGGCCGAGCGCGACGGCGTGGTGCTCGGCTTCGCCGCGTACGGGTCGTCGCGGCCGAGCTGGTTCGGCCCGATGGGCACCGCCCCGGCGGCCGAGGGCTCGGGGATCGGCGGGGTGCTGCTGCGCCGCTGCCTGCGCGAGCAGCGGGCGGCGGGCGTGACGGCTGCGCAGATCGGCTGGGTCGGGCCGGTCCCGTTCTACTCGGGCAGCGCGGGTGCCCGGATCGAGCGCGTCTTCTTCCTGTACCGCAGGACGCTCGGCGACTGACAACGGGGCGAACGGGATATAGACCCTCATAACGCCATTCGCCCGCATTGGTGATCGTCGCGCCCTACCGTTTCCGGTAGAGGAGGCAGCCATGACCACGGACGACGAACGCCCCGGCCCGTTGCCGTTCGACCGGCTCGACTACGGCGACGCCGAGCAGCAGGCGGAGATGGCCGGCGTCGACGAGCCGGCCGACGAGCCGGTGACGCTGGTCGACGAGCCGGTGCAGATCCCGCAGCCGTACGACCGGGCGCAGAAGAGACGCAACCAACGGCCACTGCCGACGTGACAGCGCAAGGGGCGGACCGCTGACGCGGCCCGCCCCTCACGGCGTTGTCGGAGCTGGACTCAGAAGTCCATGTCCCCGCCACCCGGACCAGCCGGGGCGGCCGGGGTCTTCTCCGGCTTGTCCGCCACGACGGCCTCGGTGGTGAGGAAGAGCGCCGCGATCGACGAGGCGTTCTGCAGCGCCGAACGCGTCACCTTGGCCGGGTCGATGATGCCCGCGGCCAGCAGGTCGACGTACTCGCCGTTGGCGGCGTTGAGGCCGTGACCCGGGTTCAGGTTACGGACCTTCTCCACCACGACGCCGCCCTCGAGGCCGGCGTTGACGGCGATCTGCCGCAGCGGGGCGTCCAGCGCGACCTTGACGATATTCGCACCGGTCGCCTCGTCGCCGACCAGGTCCAGCTTGTCGAAGGCGGTCTTGCCGGCCTGCACCAGCGCGACGCCACCACCCGGGACGATGCCCTCCTCGACGGCGGCCTTCGCGTTGCGGACGGCGTCCTCGATGCGGTGCTTGCGCTCCTTGAGCTCGACCTCGGTGGCCGCGCCGACCTTGATCACCGCGACGCCGCCGGCCAGCTTGGCCAGCCGCTCCTGCAGCTTCTCGCGGTCGTAGTCGGAGTCGCTCTTGTCGATCTCGGCCCGGATCTGGTTGACCCGGCCCTGGATCTGCTCGGCGTCGCCGGCACCGTCGACGATGGTGGTCTCGTCCTTGGTCACCACGACCTTGCGGGCGCGGCCCAGCATGTCGAGGCCGACGGCGTCCAGCTTGAGGCCGACCTCCTCGCTGATGACCTGGCCACCGGTGAGGATGGCGATGTCGGCCAGCATGGCCTTGCGGCGGTCACCGAAGCCCGGCGCCTTGACGGCGACGGACTTGAAGGTGCCCCGGACCTTGTTGACGACCAGGGTCGCCAGGGCCTCGCCCTCGATGTCCTCGGAGATGATCAGCAGCGGCTTGCCCGACTGCATGACCTTCTCGAGGATCGGGAGCAGGTCCTTGACCGACGAGATCTTGCTGTTGACGATCAGGAGGTAGGGGTCGTCGAAGACGGCCTCCATGCGCTCCGGGTCGGTCATGAAGTAGGCCGAGATGTAGCCCTTGTCGAAGCGCATACCCTCGGTGAGCTCCAACTCCAGCCCGAAGGTGTTGCTCTCCTCGACGGTGATGACGCCTTCCTTGCCCACCTTGTCCATCGCCTCGGCGATGATCTCGCCGACGCTGGTGTCACCGGCGGAGATGGAGGCGGTGGAGGCGATCTGCTCCTTGGTCTCGACGTCCTTGGCGAGCTTGAGCAGCTCCTCCGAGACGCTGGCCACGGCGGCCTCGATGCCCCGCTTCAGGGCCATCGGGTTGGCACCGGCGGCCACGTTGCGCAGGCCCTCGCGGACCAGGGCCTGGGCCAGGACGGTCGCCGTCGTCGTGCCGTCACCGGCGACGTCGTCGGTCTTCTTCGCGACCTCCTTGACCAGCTCGGCGCCGATCTTCTCGTAGGGGTCCTCGAGCTCGATCTCCTTGGCGATGCTCACACCATCGTTGGTGATGGTGGGGGCACCCCACTTCTTCTCGAGGACGACGTTGCGGCCCTTGGGGCCGAGGGTCACCTTCACGGCGTCGGCGAGCTGGTTCATGCCCCGCTCGAGGCCGCGGCGCGCCTCTTCGTCGAACGCGATCATCTTGGCCATACGGCGTTGTCCTCCTGGACACTCACGGGCCACCCGGAGTGTGTGTCCCGGATGGGCCGCCTGGTGTACGCACCTTGGGACGTCGCCACCTGGCGACGACGACGTCTCCTCGGCCGGGCCGGATAGCCCGCGACGACCGGCCATGTGCCGCAGCCGCGTCTGGACGCCGCTACGACCGTGGCCCTACCGCCCCGACCATTGGCACTCACGGTATGCGAGTGCCAATGACTTGTTTAGCACTCTCCCCTGCCGAGTGCAAGCACGATCGCCCCGGTCAGCCGAGTTCACCGGTCAGCCGGGCGCTGTCCACCGGCCCCTCGTGGGCGCGCTGCTCGGCGTACGTGACGACCAGGCCGACCAGCTGGGCGAGGTGGGTCGGCAGGGCCAGCACCGCGCCCACCAGCGTCACCACGAGCACGCCGACCGCCGTGCCGGGCGACTCCAACGGGGTGGTGCCGAACGGCAGCGTGCCGATGCCCTCCACCATGCCGGCGGCCCCGCTGCCGACGATCACCGCCGCCGCCACCAGCGCCACCCGGCCGAGCAGCAGACCGAGCCGGTCGTGGAACATGCGGAAGGAACGGCCGATCGGGTGCTGCCGCTCGAACAGGTAGACCGGGCCGGCCATGCTCAGCGCGAAGGCGAAGTAGATGCCGGGGATCACGCAGAGACAGACCCCGAGCCCGATGATGACGCTCATCAGCAGGGTCCAGCCCCAGAGGCCCAGCGCCCGACGCGCCCCGTAGGAGAGGGCCGCGCCCACGCTCACCGGCTGACCGGCCGCCTGCCGGGTGACCACCCAGGTGCCGGCCGCCCAGCCCAGGCTCTGCACGAAACCGAAGACGAGGGCGCTGCCGAGCACCACGAACAGCAGGACGCCCGTGTCTGCCAGGAAGGTGTCGGGCAGCGCGGCGGGGTCGTCGGCCATCGACTCCTCCCACTTCGCGGACGGGTCGACGACCAACGAGAGCACCGACACCACCAGGGCCGGCAGCACCTGGGTGAGCAGCAGGATCGGCAGCAGCAGCCGCCAGCCCCGGCGCACCGCGCCGACGCACCGGCCGAACCAGCCGTTGACGCCGGCGCCGGGCGGGGTGACGAGCAGGTCGGCCGGATCAAGGCCGTGCCCCGGCGGATACCACCCGTGGACCGGCTGCCCGGGATAGGCGACCGGGGCGCCCGGGTACCACGGCTGCCCGCCGTACGGGCCGGAGCCGGCCGGGTACCCGCCGGTGGGCGGGAAGACCCAGTCCTGCGGCTGTTGCGGGCCCGTCGGCGCAGCACCGCCCGGGCCGACGGGTGGTGTCGCGGAGGGGTCGGGCTCTCCCGGGGGCG
>NZ_WAAS01000234.1:0-10254 GCF_008806585.1 Micromonospora sp. AMSO12t | reverse complement strand
TGGCGTCCCGGTCGTCGTCCCGGGTCACCGTGGGGTGCAGGCCCACGGCGGTCAGCGCCGCGCGGAGCGCCTCCACCTGCCCCTCCCCCGCCTCGACCACCAGGTGCCCGCCCGGGGCCAGCCAGCGCGCCGCGCCCTCGGCGACGCGGCGCAGCACCGCCAGGCCGTCCGGCCCGCCGTCGAGGGCCACCGGCGCCTCGTGCAGCCGGGCCTCCGGCGGCATCAGCGCCACCGCCGCCGTCGGCACGTAGGGGGCGTTGGCCAGCACCAGGTCCAGCCGGCCCCGCCAGCGCACCGGCAGCGGGTCGTACAGGTCGCCCTCGAAGACCGGCACGGCCAGCGGGGCCAGGTTGCGCCGGGCGCAGGCCACGGCGGCGGGGTCCACGTCGGCGGCGGCCAGCCAGCGCGGCGCGAGCCGGCGGGCCAGCGCCACCGTGGTGGCGCCGGAGCCGCAGCACAGGTCCACCACGGCCGCCGCCGGGCCGGTCACCGCGACGGCGACGTCGACCAGCAGGGCGGTACGCGCACGCGGCACGAACACGCCGGGGTCGACGGCGATCCGCTCGCCGCAGAACTCGGCCCAGCCGAGCACGTACTCCAGCGGCAGCCCGGCGACCCGGCGGTCGACCAGGCCGGCCAGCGCCTCGGCCGAGTCGGCGGCGGCGATCAGCAACTCCGCCTCGTCCTCGGCGTAGACGCAGCCGGCGGCGCGCAGCCGGTGCACGAGGGCGGGCCGGTCGGGGCGGAAGGAAAAGACGGTCACGGGGCACCTCCGGGCCGGTGTCCGGTGCTCAGCGGCTGGCGTCCAGTGCGGCGGTCACGTCGGCGACCAGGTCGACGGCGTCCTCGACCCCGCAGGAGAGCCGGACGAAGCCGGGCGGGGTGTCGTCGCCCCACTGGGCCCGCCGGTCGGCGGTGGTGTGCAGGCCGCCGAAGGAGGTGGCCGCGGCCACCAGCCGGGCCGCGTCGAGGAACCGCGCCACCCGCCCGGCGTCGCCGAGGTCGAAGCAGAGCACCCCGGGGATCCGTCGCATCTGGACCGACGCCACCGGGTGGGCCGGGTCGCCGGGCAGCCCCGGCCAGCGCAGCCCGGTCACGTCGTCGCGCCCCGCGAGCAGCCCGGCGAGGGCCTGCGCGTTCGCGGTCTGCCGGGCCAGCCGCAGGTCGAGGGTGGCCAGCGACCGGTGCGCGAGCCAGGCGTCGAACGCGCCCGGCACGGCCCCGGTGACGTTCCGCCAGGCGGTGACCGCGTCCCGCAGCTCGGGCGAGCGGGTCGCGACGTAGCCGAGCAGCAGGTCGGAGTGCCCGGTCAGGGCCTTCGTCCCGGAGGCCACCACGACGTCGGCGCCCAGGTCGAGCGGGCGCTGCCCGAGCGGCGTCGCCGTGGTGTTGTCGACCGCCACCAGGGCACCGGCGGCGTGCGCCCGGGCGGCCAGCGCCGCCACGTCGGCGACGTCCAGGCCGGGGTTGGCCGGGGTCTCCAGCAGCACCAGGCGTACGCCGTCGAAGGCCGGGTGCGGGCCGGCGGTCGGGGCGAGGAGCACCCGTACGCCGATGCCCTCCAGCGTGTCGGCGGCGAAGGCCCGGACGGCGAAGTAGCCGTCCGACGGGAGCACCACGGTGTCCCCCGGCCGCAGCAACGTCAGCAGCAGCCCGGTGATCGCGGCCTGCCCGCTGGCGAAGACCCGGCAGTCGCCCCCCTCCAGTTCCCCGACCGCCGCCTCCAGCAGCCGCCGGGTGGGGTTGTCCGGCCGGCCGTAGCCGTCGGGCGCCGCCGCCGGCCCCGCCCACGGGTCCAGGTGGTACGGCGCGGCGAACACCGGCCCGGGCAGGAACGGCTGGCCGGGAGCCGGCTCGGGCAGGCCGGCGCGGACGCAGCGGGTGCCGTCGTGGTCCTCGGTCACGTCGCTCACTCCGGCTTGGTGGTGCGGCTCATCAGCGCCTCGACGGCGAGCCGAGGGTCCATGCCCTCGTGGCAGACCAGCTCGACCTGCTCGGTGATCGGCATCTCCACCGCGTGCGCCCGGGCCAGGTCGCGCAAGGCCAGCGCGCTCTTGACGCCCTCGGCGGTCTGCCGGGTGGCGACGCGTGCCTCCTCCAGGGTCGCGCCCCGGCCCAGGTGCTCGCCGAAGGTGCGGTTGCGGGCCAGCGGCGACGAGCAGGAGGCGACGAGGTCGCCCATCCCCGCCAGGCCGGCGAAGGTGAGCGGGTCGGCGCCCAGGGCCACCCCGAGCCGGGCCGTCTCGGCCAGTCCCCGGGTGACGAGCATGGCCCGGGTGTTGTCGCCGAACCCCATCGCCACGGCGATGCCGTACGCCAGGGCGATCACGTTCTTCACCGCGCCGCCCAGCTCGCAGCCGATCACGTCGTCGTTGGTGTACGGGCGGAAGTAGGGCGTGGTGATGGAGCGCTGCACCTGCGTGGCCCGGTCGGCGTCGGTGCAGGCGACCACGGTGGCGGCGGGCTGCTCGGCGGCGATCTCCGGGGCCAGGTTGGGGCCGGAGACCACCACCACCCGGTCCGCCGCCACCCCGGCGGTCTCCACGATCACCTCGCTCATCCGCCTGGTGGTGCCGAGCTCGATGCCCTTCATCAGCGACACCAGGGTGGCGTCCGGATGCAGGTGGGCGGTCCACTCGGCCAGATTGCCGCGCAGCGTCTGCGACGGTACGGCCAGCACCACCTGCTCGGCCCCGGTGATCGCCTCGGCGGCGTCGCCCGTCGCCGTGACCCGCGACGGCAGCAGCACGTCCGGCAGGTACTCCGGGTTGCGCCGCTCGGCCCGGATCGTGTCGGCGACCGCCTGGCGGCGGGCCCAGACGGTGACGTCCCGCCCGGCGTCGGCGAGGATCTTGGCGAACGCGGTGCCCCACGAGCCGGCACCCAGGACCGCGACGTGCCCGCTCACGCCGCCGCCCCCGGCCGCCGCCGATCGACGGCGGGGCGCGCCGTCCGTTCCCACAGTGGTGGCGGGGTGCCGCCCCGGATCTCGGTGAGCATGTCACGAAGGCGCAGCATGATGGTGTCGGTCATCTCCTCGAGGACGGCCTTCGTCGGGGTCGACCCGGCCCATCGGCCCAGGTCGACGGGGGGTCCGGCGACCACGGTCACCGGGATCCGGGGGCGCGGGTCCAGTCGGGACCGGCGCGGGTCGAAGATGCGCTCCGGGCCCCACATGACGAGCGGGACCACCGGCGCCCCGGTGGCGAGCGCGAGGCGGGCGGCGCCGGTCTTGCCCTTCATCGGCCACAGCTCCGGTTCGCGGGTGATGGTGCCCTCCGGGTAGATCACCACCGCGCCGCCCTGGTCGAGCGCGGCGACGAGGTGGTCCAGCGACCGCACCGCGTCCACGGTGTTGCGCTCGACCGGGATCTGCCGGCACCGGTGCAGGATCCAGCCGATCACCGGGACCCGGAACACGCTTGCCTTGCCGAGGAACTGCGGCCAACGGCCGGAGTCGTAGACGAAGTGGGCCGCGACGAGCGGGTCGGCGTGCGAGATGTGGTTCGGCACGATGATCACGCCGCCGTCGCCGCGCAGGTGCTCCATGCCGTGCCAGCTGCGCCGGGTCCAGACGGTCATCACCGGCTTGACCAGCACCACGGCGAACCATTGCCAGAACCCCAGCCTCCGCCGTGTCACCGCGCCTCCTCGTGCCGCCCCGCCCCGCACCGGATCCGCACCCGGTGACGCCCGCAGCGGAAATCATGCCTGCTCGACCCGGGTCCGGCCAGAGAGGGTACCGCCGTACGGCTGGCAGGATGGCGGTGTGAGTCAGCCGAGGTGGACCGTGGTGGTGCCCGTGAAGCGCCTGGCCGCCGCGAAGAGCCGGCTGCGGGGGGCGCTGCCGGCCGTACCGCACGAGGAACTGGCGCTGGCCCTGGCCGCCGACACGGTCGCCGCGGTGCGGGCCTGCCCGGCGGTGGCGGGGGTGCTGGTCGTCACCGACGACGCCCGGGTGGCCGAGGCCGCCCGCCGCGCGGGCGCCCGGGCGCTGCCCGACGCCCCCGGCGCCGGGCTGAACGCCGCCTTCCGGCACGGCGCGTCGGTCGCGGGCGGCGGCTGGGTGGCCGGGCTCACCGCCGACCTGCCCGCGTTGCGCCCGGCCGAACTGGCGGCGGCGCTGCGGGCGGCCCAGGCCGCGCCCCCGGGCGTACGCGGGTACGTGGCCGACGCCCCTGGCCAGGGCACCGTGCTGCTGGCGGCGCCGCCGGGCGTGGCCCTGGATCCCCGCTTCGGGGTCGGCTCGGCCGCCGCGCACGCCGCGAGCGGGGCGCTCGCCCTCACCGGGGACTGGCCGAGCCTGCGCCGGGACGTGGACACCGCCGCCGACCTGGCCGCGGCGGCCCGGCTCGGGCTGGGGCCCCGCACGGCCGCGTTGGCCGCCGCCGGCTGCCCGGCCTGAGGGGCGTGTAGCGTGCGGGTCATGCAGGGCACGGTGGCCACCTACGACGCGGCGACCCGCAGCGGGACGCTGCTCCTCGACGACGGCACCGAGCTGGCCTTCCCGGCCCGGGCGTTCGACGCCTCCGGCCTGCGCCTGCTCCGCCTCGGCCAGCGGTTGCGCGTCGAGACCGACGACACCGGCGCGGTGGTCCGGGTGACATTGCCGACGATGGCCTGAGCGGCTGGTCGAAGTTCATTTTGCGTTAACCGCATCCGGGTGATTATGGGCAGGTGAGCACCCCTCGCAAGCCCTCCGCCAACCGACCGTCCACCGACCCGGCCGCCCCCCGCAACGGCACCCGGTCCCGGGGCGCCGACGGCCGCTTCCACGCCGACCCGACGGCCGCGACCCCGGAGGCGGCGCCGGCCGCGACCCACGGCGAGGCGCCCACAGCAACCCCGGGCGGAGGGTCCGCCGCGACCCCGGGCGGAGGGTCCGCCGCGACCGGCTCGGCCGACGCCGCCGGTGCCGGCGGTGCGGCCGCCTCCGCCGGGCTGGAGGAGGTGCTGGATGCGGCGCCGCCCGTCGAGGCGCCGGCGCCCGACCTCGTCGACGAGCCCCCCGCAGCGGAGCCGCTGCCGGAGGACCGCTTCCTCAACCGGGAGCTCTCCTGGCTCGACTTCAACGCCCGGGTGCTGGCGCTCGCCGAGGACCCGCGCACGCCGCTGCTGGAGCGGGCCAAGTTCCTGGCCATCTTCGCCAGCAACCTCGACGAGTTCTACATGGTGCGGGTCGCCGGGCTGAAGCGCCGGCTCCAGGCCGGCCTGCCGGTACGCGGCGGGGACCGGATGCCGCTGCGCACCCAGCTGGAACTGGTCGCCGGGAAGGCCGCGACGCTGGTGGCCCGGCACTCGGCCTGCTTCACGGACGAGGTGCTGCCGAAGCTGGCCGCCGAGGACATCCGGATCCTGCGCTGGGCCGACCTGGACGACCCCGAGCGGGAACGGCTGCGCGCGTACTTCCGGGAGCAGATCTTCCCGGTGCTGACCCCGCTGGCGGTGGACCCGGCGCACCCCTTCCCGTACATCTCCGGGCGGTCGCTGAACCTCGCGGTGGCGGTCCGCGACCCGGACGGCGGCTCGGAGTTCTTCGCCCGGGTGAAGGTGCCGAACAACGTGCCCCGCTTCGTCCGGGTGCACCGCGACCTGCCGGGCGTGCGGATGCTGCCGGTGGAGGACCTGATCTCGGTGCACCTGGGGCAGCTCTTCTCCGGCATGCAGGTGGTCGAGTGCCACCTGTTCCGGGTCACCCGCAACGCCGAGGTGGAGGTCGACGAGGACCGCGACGAGGACCTGCTCCAGGCCCTGGAACGGGAGCTGGCCCGGCGCCGGTTCGGCCCGCCCGTGCGGCTGGAGGTGGCCGCCTCGGTCTCCGACCACGTGCTGGAGCTGCTCGTCCGCGAGCTGGACATGCACGACCAGGAGGTGCTGCGGGTGCCCGGCCTGCTCGACCTCTCCGCGCTCTGGCAGCTCTACGACGAGGCCGACCGGCCGGACCTGAAGGACCCGCCGTTCGTGCCGGCCACCCACCCCCGCCTCACCGAGGGCGAGGTGCCGCGCAGCGTCTTCGCGACCCTGCGCGACGGCGACATCCTGGTCCACCACCCGTACCACTCGTTCGCCACCAGCGTGCAGCGCTTCATCGAGCAGGCCGCCGCGGACCCGGACGTGCTGGCCATCAAGCAGACCCTCTACCGCACCAGCGGCGACTCCCCGATCGTGGACGCGCTCGTCGACGCGGCGGCCGCCGGCAAGCAGGTGGTGGTGCTGGTCGAGCTGAAGGCGCGCTTCGACGAGGTGGCCAACATCGGCTGGGCGCGCAAGCTGGAGCGCGCCGGCTGCCACGTCGTCTACGGCCTGGTCGGGCTCAAGACGCACTGCAAGACCGCCCTGGTGGTACGCCAGGAGGGCAACCAGATCCGCCGCTACTGCCATATCGGCACCGGCAACTACCACCCGAAGACCGCCCGGCTCTACGAGGACTTCGGCATGCTCACCGCCGACCCGGAGATCGGGGCCGACCTGACCGACCTGTTCAACGTCCTCACCGGCTACAGCCGGCAGACCGCGTACCGCCGGCTGCTGGTGGCGCCGCAGGGCATCCGCAGCGGCCTCATCGAACGCATCGAGCGGGAGATCGCGCACGTCCGGCTGGGCATGCCCGGGCTCGTGCAGATCAAGGTGAACTCGCTGGTCGACGAGAAGATCACGGACGCGCTCTACCGGGCCTCCCGGGCCGGCGTCCACGTGGACCTGGTGATCCGGGGCATGTGCACGCTGCGCCCGGGGGTGCCCGGCCTCTCGGAGAACATCCGGGTCCGCTCGATCCTGGGCCGGTTCCTGGAGCACTCCCGGATCTTCCGGTTCGGCAACGACGGCGACGCCGAGTTCTGGATGGGCTCGGCCGACCTGATGCACCGCAACCTGGACCGCCGGGTCGAGGCGCTGGTGCGGGTGAGCGACCCCGTCGCCCGGGCCGAGCTGGACCACGTGCTGACCGCCGCGATGAGCCCCGACGTGGACGCGTTCGAGCTGGCGGCGGACGGCACCTGGAGCCGGCGTACCGGCACGGCCGAGGAACCGCGGGTCCACCTCCAGGAGTTGCTGCTGCGTCGCGTCGGTGGCACGGCGGGCTGACCGGTACCCGCATAGGCTGACCTGATGCTGGATGAGCGGGACGCGGCCGGCCCCGGCCGGGGCCGGCCGCCCGGGTTCCCCGACGCCGCGCCCCCGATCCGGGCGGCGGGTGGTGTCGTGTGGCGCCCCGCCGACGACCCCGGGCCGGTCGAAGGGCCGGCCGCCGGGAGCACGGACGCCGCCCCGCGCGGTGGGGTGCTGGTCTGCCTCGTGCACCGGCCCCGCTACGGCGACTGGTCGCTGCCCAAGGGCAAGCTGGAGCCGGGCGAGCATCCGCTGCGCGCCGCCGTGCGGGAGGTGGCCGAGGAGACCGACGTCCGGGCGGTGCCGCAGGTGCGGCTGCCCACCGTGCGCTACCGCAGCGAGGGCCGCCCGAAGGTGGTCGACTACTGGTCGATGCGGGCGGTGGGCACCGGCGGCTTCCAGCCGGGCACCGAGGTCGACGACGTGCGCTGGCTCGGCGTGGACGAGGCGCTCCGGCTGGTCAGCTACCCGCACGACGCCGAGGTGCTGGCCGCGTACGCGGCCCTGCCCACGGTCACCGGGACGGTGGCGCTGGTCCGGCACGCCCACGCAGGCAAGCGGGCCACCTGGTCGGGCCCGGACACCGGCCGGCCGCTCGACGCTAAAGGCTGGGCGCAGGCCCACACGCTCGCCCCGCTGGTAGCGCTGGTCCGGCCGGCGCGGCTGCTGTCGGCCTCGGCCCGCCGCTGCGTACAGACCCTCGACCCGGCGGCGGCGCTGCTCGACCTGCCGATCGAGATCGACGGCGACCTGGACGAGCCGCGGCCGGGCCAGCAGCCCGACGAGTGCGCGCTGGCCGCCGCCGCCCGCCTGGCCGCGCTGGCGGCCACCGGCGAGCCGGTGGGGGTGTGCAGCCAGGGCAAGGTGATCCCGGGCGCCCTGGCCCGGCTCAGCGGGCGGCCGGGCGACTTCACCACCCCGAAGGGCGGCGGCTGGCTGCTCGCCTTCGCCGGCGACCGCCTGCTCGCCGGCGACCGCCTCTGACCGCGCGGCCACCGGGGCCGGCCGGTCCCGACCGGCCCGCTGGGCGGCGGGTCAGGCCGCCCCGTCGGGCGTCGGGCGGCGGGCAGCGGACGGCGGGCGGCGGACGGCGGACGGCGGACGGCGGGCGGCGGTCCGGCCGGCCCGTTCGGCGGCGGGTCAGGCCGGTGGCAGGGTCAGCGTCACCGCGACCGGCAGGTGGTCGCTGGCCGTCCCTGGCGGGGCCGCCGCGTCGCCGGCGGCCAGGTCGGGCGTGACGAAGACGTGGTCGATCTGCTGGCGCGGGGCGTCCGCCGGGCTGGTCCGCAGGGGGCGGGCGGCGGCGAGCGCGTCGACCAGACCGGCCCGGGTGAACTCGGCGAACGCCGGGTCCCCCGGCTCGGTGTTCAGGTCTCCGGCGACCACCAGGGGCCGGCCGGCCGCGTACCGCACGGCGAAGTCGGCGACCGCGCGGGCCTGGACCACCGGGTCCTCGCCGGGCGGCGGTTGCAGGTGGGTGGCGACGACCGCCAGGCGGACGCCCGCGCTGAAGTTCACGGTGACGCCGAGGGCCTGCGCACCGGTGGGCGCGCCGACCGCCGGCAGCGGCCGGGTCCGCGCCGCGTCCAGCGGCCACCGGCTCAGCACGGCGTCGCCCCAGAGCGGATCGGCGGCCGGCGCGAAGACGTACGGCATGTCCAGCCGCTCCGCCAGCAGGTCGAGCGTGTCGTGGCCGCCGTTGAGCAGCCAGCCCCGGTCCACCTCGCTGAGTGCCACGACGTCGGCCCCGGCGACGGCCCGCGCCAGCGCGTCCGGGTCGAAGCGGCCGTCCATCCCGAACCCCATCCGGACGTTGTACGCCGCCACCCGCACCGTCTCCGGCGGCCCGTCCCGGTTGGTGGCGGAGAGCAGCTCGTCGCTGGCGACCGCGGCCAGCAGCGTCACCACGGCGGCGGTGGCGGCCGTCCACACCGGCGGCAGCGGCGACCGGGCCGGCCCCGGGGTGGGACGCCTCGCCAGCGCGGCGGCGGCGACCAGCACCGCCACCGCCACCGGCACTCCGGCATTGGGGTGGCCGAGGTCGTAGGCGGAGTAGTAGGCCACCGCCGCGACGGCGAAGACGAGCATCCCGGCGACGGCGGCGTACCCGCGCCGCCCGGCCGCCCGCGCCGGGTCCGCCGTGCCACCGGCCGCCCGCGCCGGGTCCTGCCCAGCGCCGTCGGGGACCGGGGTGCGGGCTTGGTCCGCGCCGTCGTCGCCCCGCCCGTCCGCCGCACCGGCCGACGCCAGGCACGCGCCGAGACCGACGGCGGTGAGCAGGACGGCCGGCAGCAGCAACTCCCCGCGTCCGAGGGCGACGAGGACGGCCCCGCCGACCAGGGCCACCGGCCCGAGCCACCGCCAGGCGCCCCGGCGGGGCGGGGCCAGCGCGGCGAGCAGGAACCCGCCGACCGCCACGGCGAGCGGGGCGGGGCCGAACAGCGGCACGGTGGCCACCCCCACCTCGTCGGCGGGATCCGACCGCAGCAGACCGAACTGGTAAGACGTCGCCGTCCGGGCGACCGCCGGGGAGAGCGCCACCATGCCGGCGAGCAGCAGCGCCGGCCCGGCCAGCAGCCAGCTCCGTACGCCGCCCGTCCCGGCCGGCGGCGCGGGCCGCGCCTGCCCCGCCAGGAAGAGCCCCGCGACCCCGACGGCCGCCAACCATGCCGGCCAGTCCCCGAAGAACGCCGAGCGGTACGTGTCCAGCACCGTGTGCAGGACGGCCCCGACCGCCAGCCCGAGCGCCAACCCGGGCACGGGGCGATCAGTGCCGGCGGCGGCACCAGCGAGCCAGACCAGCCCGGCGAGCAGCCCGGCCGTGGCGAGCCAGAGCTGGAGCCGCCCGCCCGGCTGGCCGTTGACGGCGAGCCGGGCCACGACCAGCAGCACCGCGGCGACGAGTGTCACGGGGCGGGCGCCGACCCGACGGATCAGCGCGGGCGCGGCCAGGGCGAGCAGGAACCAGCCGAACGCGAACGCCCCCAGCAGTTCGGCGGGGGTCGAGGCGGCCTGCCCGAAGATGGTGATGACCGCCGGCAGGAAGACGCGCAGCACGTCGACCAGGAGCACGACGCCCAGGGCGAGGGTGACGGTGGTGAGGTGGCGGTAGCGCACCGGGCTGCCTTTCGCCGACCGGAAGGGGTG